>JAHIMV010000081.1 GCA_018896315.1 Patescibacteria group bacterium
GGAAGCCAAAACCTTAGCAAAAGAAATTTTAAATCGGTTAAAGAAAGTTAAAAAGAAAGAAAAAAAGTTAATTGATTTTGATTTAGTCTTATGCCCCCCATTTATGAGCCTGCCAGAAGTTTCTAGAATTTTTGGACCAAAAAAGGATATACTTTTATGTGGAGCACAAGATTGTTTTTGGGAAGAAAGAGGTGGATTTACAGGAGAAGTTTCACCTAAGAGTTTAAAAGAATTAGGATGTACCCATGTCATTATTGGGCATTCAGAAAGAAGGCAGATTTTAAAAGAAACAGACGAGATGGTTCATAAGAAAGTCAAAGCTGCTTTAAGAGCAGGTTTGATTCCAATAATATGTGTTGGCGAGACTAGAGACCAAAGAGACAAGGGACTAAAGGAACAGACAGTAATTAATCAGGTTTCAAAAGCTTTAGATGGTATTAGTTTAAAAGCTAATCAAAAAATTATTATTGCCTATGAACCGGTTTGGGTTATAGGTTCTGGTTGGGCAATTGAACCAGCCGAAGCCGGATATATGTGTAAAATAATTCATCAAAGAATGATTGATTTATATGCCCTGCCACTTGTTCGCAATAATATCCGTCTTGTTTATGGTGGAAGCGTTGATTCAACAACAATTAAATCATTTGTTGATCAGGAAATAATAGATGGAGTTTTAGTCGGGGGAGCAAGTTTAAAGGTAGATGAGTTTGTAAAGATGTGTGAATTGATGGTGCAAGAAACAAGAAACAAGAAACAATAACCAAACAATAATCAATAATCAATGACCAAACAATCAAACATTTGTATCTTGTTTCTTGGTTATTGGTTATTGAAGCGAAGCGATTTATGTTAGTCCATATTAAAAAACTTATTCAGCAGGCTAAAAAAGAAAAATACGCCATAGGGGCTTTTGATACTTTTAATTTAGAGATAACATTGGGCATTATACAGGGGGCTAAACAAGCTAAAAGACCTATTATTCTTCAGGTTACCCCAACAACGCTTAAATATGC
Source organism: Patescibacteria group bacterium (assembly GCA_018896315.1). Lineage (GTDB taxonomy): Bacteria > Patescibacteriota > Patescibacteriia > UBA2591 > UBA6264 > JAHIMV01. The sequence goes on from JAHIMV010000081.1 coordinate 1,014, forward strand.
AGGAATAGAATCAATGTCTTACTTAATGAAAACTGTTGCTCAGAATCAAGCTAAAAATATTCCGATTGCTCTCCATCTTGACCATGGAAAAACATTTTCTGATATAGTAGAATGTATTAAAGCTGGTTTTTCTTCAGTAATGATAGATGCTTCTAATTTGTCTTTTGATAAAAATATTGCTTTAACAAAAAAAGTTGTTCAATATGCGCGTCAACACAATGTTTGGGTTCAGGGAGAACTTGGTAGGGTAGTCAAAGGTAAACAAGGGTATGATAAATTAATTATTGAACCAGAAGAATTTTTAACTGACCCAGATCAGGCGCAGGAATTTGTTAAAAAAACAAAAATTCATACTTTAGCTGTAGCTATTGGAAATATTCATGGGCTGTATAAAATGAGACACGGCGTTCCTCGCCTTTTTTTATCAAGATTAAAGGAAATCCAAAAAAGGGTTAACGTTCCATTGGTTTTGCATGGAGCCTCAGGCATATCATCGGCTCAGATAAAAAAAGCAATTTCTTTGGGTATCAGGATTATTAATATTGATACAGAAATAAGAATGGCTTTTAAACAAAGTTTAATTCAATCCTTAAAAGTCAACAAAAAGGAATATGACCCAAGAAAGATTCTTTTTCCAACAATTAAAAATGTCGCGAAAATAGTTAAGAAAAAAATATTAATTTTTGGTTTTTCTAAGAAATAGTTTTATAATTAAATTACTTTATTGTTTGTATAATTAAAATTTAATTTCAAGGTTCTCGACGAGCAGAACGAGGAGAGGTTCTTATGCTAATAAACATCCTATTATTAATGGTTATTTTTTTATCCCTAATTGGTGTTGCTGTTATTATCAGAAGGAAATTTTTTTCATTGACTAATATTAATTTAGAACAGGTTCCCGAGGAAAGGGCGGCAAGGATAAAAAAAGATTTATTGGAAAAAAAATTTATTCGTCAGATTGGAGAGTTAAAAAATAAACTAAAAGAAAGAAAAAATAATTTGAAAGTTTATTTGAAAATAGGGATAGATTTTTTTAAAAAAATAAAAGAAAAAATACAGTCAAACACAAAATTGAACTTGATTTTTTTGAAAAACAAGCTAAAATTTATTAAAAATAAGATAATGCCCAGGTAGCCTTCCTACGCCAAGGCTTCGGATGGGCGATAAAAATTGTTTTAACTAGTATTTAAATCGAAAATCTTAAATCTTAAATTTTAAATTGTATGCCCAGGTAGCTCAGTTGGCCAGAGCACAAACATGGTAAGTTTGGGGTCAGCGGTTCGAATCCGCTCCTGGGCTTTTGGGTAGGTGGCAGAGTGGACAAATGCCCGGGTCTGTAAAACCCGTGCCTTATGGCTACGGAGGTTCGAATCCTCCCCTACCCATTTGCCGGGATAGCTTAGTGGAAAAGCAGGGGTTTTGTAAACCTCGGACGGGGGTTCGATTCCTCTTCCCGGCTAGTTAAAATTAAAAAGTTGAAAATTATGTCAATCAAAGATAAGTTGGTAAAATTAGAATGTACTGAGTGTCATCGCATTGGCTATTACACCCAGAAGAACAAGAAAAAGCTTAAGGACCGCTTGGAACTTAAAAAATATTGTCGTTGGTGTAGAAAACATACACTACACAAAGAAACAAAATAGGGGGCGTGGTGAAGTGGTATCACAGGAATCTCCAAAATTCTAGTCGGGGGTCCGATTCCCTCCGCCCCCGCTTTTTTAAAAGTTGAGAGTTGTAAGCCGCAAGATTAAAGTTAACTTAAATCTTAAATCTAATTTATGGCTGATTATTATAAAATATTAGGGATTAAAAAAGATGCTTCTGGCCAAGAAATTAAAAATGTTTTTCGTCGTTTAGCTCATAAATATCATCCCGATAAAGCTGGAGGAAATGCTGAGAGATTTAAAGAAGTTAATGAAGCTTATCAAACACTTTCTGATCCAGAAAAAAGAGCCATGTATGATCAATATGGGCCTGCTTTTAGTCAAGCTCAAGCAAAAGGGGGTGTTGGGGGTTTTGATAATTTTCGCGATTGGGCCACTTATGCTGAAGCCATGAAAGGACAGAAAACAAATATTGATTTTGAGGATATTGGCTTTGGCGATTTGGGTAATATTTTTTCAGATTTTTTTTCCGCCGGAGGCGGATCCGCCTTTGGCAGAGGTTTTGGTCAATCTCGGGCAAATTCGAGAGTTCAGAGAGGAGAAGATATTGAAATACAAATGGCCATTGATTTTCAAGAGGCCGTTTTTGGCGCAGAAAAAGAAATTAAATTAGAACGATATGTAAAATGTAAAAGATGTGAAGGGGAAGGAATAGAACCAGACAGTAATCTTATCATTTGTCAGACTTGTCAGGGTCAGGGGCAGATTGCCCGGGCATTAGGACCTTTTCAGACTACTACAATTTGTCCAGAATGTCATGGAGAAGGAAAAATTCCAGAGAAAAAATGTAAAAAGTGTCAGGGACAGGGTCGTGAAAAAAGTTTCTCAAATATAAAGTTGAAAATCCCTGCTGGAATTAATCATGGTCAAACAATCAGATTAAGCGAACAAGGTGGCGCCGGACAAAGCGGAACCCGCAGTGGTGATTTATATGTAACTATTTTAGTTCGACCTGATCCTAAGTTTAAACGCCAAGGAAATAATATTTTTTCAGAAGAAGAAATTTCTATTTCCCAAGCTGTTTTAGGAGGTGAAGTTGAAGTAGAAACGATTTATGGACCAGTAAAATTAAAAATTCCTTCAGGAACTTCAGACGGACAAGAAATTCGTTTAAAAGGAAAGGGCGTTTCAAAGGTTTCTAGTAATATAGGATTTAACAGGGGAGGTCAAAAAGGAAATCAAATTATTAGAATTAGAATTAACATTCCCAGACACTTAAATAAAAAACAAAAGAAATTATTGCAGGAATTAGAAGAACAAGGTTTGTAGCTTGAATTTTGACTTGTTATTTTTAAAATGTTAGAATAATATTGTCACATGAGCTTTACTATTGATTTAAATTTTCTGTCTTTCTTGTTTGAAGGGAATATTTTTTATTTTATTCGCCAATTTTTAATTCTAATAGTTATCCTTTTAGTTTTATTGATTATTTTGCGAATCTGTTGGAAACATTGGTTAGATCATATAAAAAAACAATATTTAGCTATTCAGAAATATGTTTTATTATCTATTGATGTTCCTAGAGACAATGAGCAAGGCCCAGAAGCAATAGAAAGATTTTTTTCACATTTGGCTGGCATAAAAATTAAGCCAACTTGGCGGGAAAAATATTTTGAAGGCCATGCGCAATTGGATATTTCCTTAGAAATCGTTAGTTTGGAAGGACAAATTCGTTTTTTAATTTATACTCCAATTCAATTCCGTGATTTAGTTGAGGCGGCTATTTATGCAACTTATCCCGGAGTAGAGATTTCTGAATTTGATGATTATACTAAAAAAATTCCTGACGAATTTCCCAATAACGAATATGACCTTTGGGGGGCAGACATTGGTCTGTATAATAAAAATCCTTTTCCAATCAGGACTTATCCTAATTTTGAGCATACATTAACCAAAGAATTAAAAGATCCAATAATTGATCTTTTAGAAATTTTAGGAAAATTACAAAAAGGCGAGCAGGTTTGGATTCAATTTATTATCAGGCCAGCAGGGATTGAATTTAAAAAACAAGGAGAAGAAATTGTCAAAAGTATGATGGGCGAAAAGGCTGATCAATCCGAGAATATAGTTGATAAAACATCTCATACTGTAGTTAAAATAGGACAAGGTATTTCTGATTTTACAGCAGATGCCTTGGGAGTACTTTTTCCCACTGAAGCAGAAAAGAAAAGGGAAGAAAAAAAGATTATTTCACCAGGAGAAAAAAGAGTAATTGAGGCTATTCAGAATAAAATATCTAAAATTGCCTTTGAAACAAGGGTTAGATTAATCTATATAGGCGAAAAACAAGTCTTTAGTAGGGACAGAGGGGTAATCGGAGTTTTAAGCGCTTTTAATGCAGTTAATACCCTGGATATGAATGGTTTAGAGCCGGAAAAAAGAACAGTAATTCCTCAGCGACCTAAGAGAGTAGAGAAGAAAAAGACAGCTATTAAAAAGGCTTATCAAGAAAGAGCTCGTTATTGGAGGAGAGAACCAAAAGGATTAACAAGAATTTTAAAAACTATAGCTAAGTTTTTAGCTATTGATTTTAAAGGATACAGAAAAAAGAATATTTTAAATATTGAAGAATTGGCCACTCTTTATCATTTTCCAGTGGTTGGTATTAGTCCTCCTTTGATTAAAAAAACAGGGAGTAAAAGAGCAGAACCGCCGTTTAGTTTGCCAGTTAAGTAGACGCGATACCAATATGCCAATACATACGAATAATACGAATAAAGCATTAGTATAATTAGTATTAATTCGTATATTAGCATCAATTTTTATGTTATATATCATCGCTACCCCAATAGGAAACCTTAAAGATATTACTCTGCAGGCGTTAGAGATTTTAAAAAGCGTGGATTTAATCCTGTGCGAAGATACGCGAAAAACAAGCAGGCTTTGCGCTCATTATCAAATAAAAAAACCTTTACTTAACTATCATCAACATTCAAAAGTTAATAAAGTTAATCAAATTTTTAAATTATTAGAACAGGGAAAAAATTTGGCTTTAGTTTCTGACGCCGGCACACCAGGTATTTCTGATCCAGGTAATAAATTGGTAGAGATGGCTCAAAAGAAATTTAATGATTTAAAAATAATTCCTATTCCTGGACCATCAGCCGTTACAACCGCCTTAAGTGTTTGTGGTTTTCCTGCAGATAAATTTATTTTTTTAGGATTTTGCCCGCAAAAAAGGGGAAGAAAAAAGTTTTTTCAACAAATTGTTCAGGCAACATATACAGTTGTTTTTTATGAATCACCTCATCGAATTTTAAAGACTTTGACAGAATTAAATGAATTTCTTAAATTAGATAATCAACAAATTTTTGTTGGACGAGAAATGACAAAGAAATTTGAAACTATTTATCGAGGAAATATTGGCCAAGTCTTAGATAGTATAAAAAAAGATAAATTAAAAGGAGAGTTTACAATTGTCGTTAGAAGAAAAACATAAGAACCTTTCGCTTCGCTCAAGAACCTTGAAATTAAAAGACATTTTAATTATAAAATAGAAATATGTCTAAATTTTATATCACCACTCCAATATATTATGTTAATGCCAAACCTCACTTAGGCGGGGCTTATACTACTTTAGCCGCAGATGTTTTAGCTCGTTGGCATAGAATGAAAGGGGAGAATACATTTTTTTTAACAGGGACAGATGAGCATGGAGAAAAGATTGCTAAAGTGGCTAAAGAGAAAAAAATTACTCCACGACAATTATGTGATCAAAATGCAGCTAAATATGAACAAGTTTGGGATACTTTAAAGATTTCTTATAATAAGTTTATTAGAACAACTGATCCTGTTCATGAAAAAATGGTTGCTAAGGTTTTTCAACATCTCATTGACAAAAAATTAATTTATAAAGGGATTTATCAGGGTCTTTATTGCGTTGGTTGTGAAAGGTATTATACAGCCAAAGAATTAGTTGACGGAAAATGTTCGATTCATCAAAAAAAAGCAATTACTCTTTCAGAAGAGTGTTATTTTTTTAAATTATCTAAATTTCAAAATCGCTTGCTTAAATTAATCAAAAATAATAAATGGGTAATTGAGCCAGAAGAAAGAAGAAATGAGGTGCTGGGATTTTTAAGAACAGAGAAACTAGAGGACTTAGCCTTTTCTAGAGAAAAAGTTGAGTGGGGTATTGCAGTACCTGGGGACAGCTCTCAAACAATTTATGTTTGGATAGATGCTTTGTTAAATTATTTGTCAGGAATTGGCTGGAAAGGCCAGGAAGGAAAATGGCCATTGAATTGGCCCCCAGAAATTCAATTAATTGGTAAAGATATTCTAAGATTTCATGCTATTATCTGGCCTGGTGTTCTTTTAAGTTTGGGAGCTCCTTTGCCAAAGAAACTTTATGCTCATGGCTTTTTTACAATTGGCGGGAAAAAGATGAGTAAGTCTTTAGGTAATGTTCTTGATCCTGAAGAGTTGGCAATGACTTTTGGAGCAGATGCGCTTCGCTGGCTAATGCTTTCTGCTTTTCCTTTTGGGCAAGATGGTGACATTTCACAGTCCAAGTTTTATGATAAATATAATACAGATTTATCTAATGGTTTAGGCAATTTATTAAGAAGGGTTTTAACTTTAGCTTTAAAAAATAAAAAGAAATTTTTACCACCTAAAAAAGTTGATACAAACTTTAAAAAACAGATAGGCTTGGTTTGGCAAAAATATGAAAGATCTCTTAATCAATTGAAATTTGAAACCGCTATAGCAAGCATTAATGATTTAGTCAGTTTTTGTGATAAATATATTGATAGCAAACAACCTTGGCGGTTATTTAAGAAAGATATTGCTGAATATCAGATAGTCTTGTATAATCTTTTAGAAGGGCTACGTCACCTTGCTTGGTTGACTCAGCCTTTTATGCCAGAAAAAAGTAATCAAATTTTTCAAAGTCTGGGAATTTTAGGACAGGAAAAGAAAAACCCCTTAGCCAAAGGACAGGTGTGGGGAAAAACAGAGTTTAAAGAAATTATTTTAGGTGAAATATTATTTCCAAAATTATAAATTTTGTTTGATATTTTCAATCCGCCAGTTGGCGGAGTAGAAAATTCAATTCCAAAATTATAACCCAGCACTTATTTTGCGAAACAGAAACAAAATTTTATATATATAACAAGGTAAAATAAGTTTATTTTTCGCGAAAGAGCGTTAAAACACTCTTTCGCCAAGACATACCTAGCAAAATAAGTGCTGGGTGCTCAAATTTCTAATAAAATTTAATTCGCTACGCTTTAAAATTTTAACAAATTTGGCACTATGAGTTTTTTTGATTTAATTTTATTATTACTTTTGTTCGGTTTTGTTTGGTTTGGTTTTTGGAATGGATTGATTCGAACACTCGGGGGAATAATCGGACTTGTCTTAGCAGTTTTTGTTGCTGGACAATGGTATGAAACTGTAGCTTTAAAATTGCTGCCTTTTTTAAGTGATAATTTAAGTTTAGCTCGTCTACTGTCTTTTATTCTTGTTTTTATTATTACTCAGTTTATTATTATTTGTTTACTCAAAGTAGTAAACAAAATTTTTAATCTTCCTGTTTTAAAAATTCTTAATCGTCTAACTGGTGCAATCTTTGGCTTGATTGAGGGAGGATTAATTTTGGGCTTGGTTTTATACTTTTCAACTAAATTTACTCTAGTGCCCAACTGGGCAGAGATTTTAAACAGTTCAAGTATTGCCCCGACTTTGATCTCTTTTGGTAAAATTTTGCAGCCTCTTTTACCCCAAGTTTTAAAACAAATTCAGTCATTAATATAAACGTAATACTAATCTACGAATGACATACGAATACTACGAATATTAGTATAATTAGTATCAATTCGTCCTAGACCCGTTCGGGACGGACTAGGGTATATTGGCATTGATTTTTTTTATGAAGCAACAAATAATTAGAATAAGAAGAAGAAACGGTCGTTTAGCTAAATTCGATCAAGAAAGAATTACCACAGCAATTTATCAGGCCGTTACAGCTGTTTCTGAAGAAGACGGCAAATTGTCCCAAAAATTATCTAATCAAGTAGTTAAAATAATTAGTAGGCGCTTTAAAGAGAGGGTTCCAACCGTAGAAGATGTTCAAGACGTTGTTGAAGAAGTTTTAATTCGTGCTGATTTAACAGAAATTGCCAAAGCTTATATTATTTATCGCGAACAAAGGAGGAAACTTAGAGAAACAGTTAAGGTTACCAATGAAAGCTTGGGCATGGTGGATCAATACTTAAAAGAAGTTGATTGGGAAGTAAAGGAGAACGCCAACATGACATATTCTTTACAAGGGTTAAATAACTATATTTCTAATGGCGTAACAAAAAGATATTGGTTTGAAAAAGTTTATCCTTCAGAAATTAGAGAATCAGCTGAAGGAGGGGATTTTCATATTCATGACTTGGGGATTTTAGCGCCGTATACTTTTTTTGGCAAAGAAACAGTTGTTATTAAATTGAATGGAAAAATTAAGTTAGTTTCTTTAGAAAGTTTATATAACAATATAATTCAAAAAGAAGATTTTCTTAATAAAAAAGATCAAGTTTTCGCTAAATATCCTCGTAATTTATTTATTTTAGATAAAGAAGGTTGGACCAAGGTTTCCCGATTAGTAAAAAAGAAAAAACAAAGAGAAATGCGTTTTATAAAGTCAGAACAGGGAAGGAGTGTTATTGTTACCGATAATCATCCTTTTATTGTAAAAAATCAAAAAAATGGGAAACAAAAAGAAATTTTGGCAAGTGAGGTTCAAGAAAAAGAACATTTATCTTTGAGTTGCTTTTTGCCTTCTTTACTTTCTTCTGAAAAATTATTTACTAAAAAAGAGATATATTTAGCTCAAGAATTAATAGATAAAGATTATCAAGATTTCTTTTTAGAAGGATATAAGTGGCAGGATTTTATAGAAAACTGGGGAGGATCTCTTAAGGTAAAAGGAACCTTAAGTGTTTCTAATAAATCTAATAGTTTAGATAATTATTTTGAACTTTCTGAGGATTTTGGTTATTTGGTAGGAATTTTTATTGCAGAGGGCCATTATCATAGCTGGCGGATGGAAATAACCTTAGGAGAAGAGAAAATAATAAAAAAGGTACAAAAAATTTGTTCCAATTTAGGAATAAGAACTTATATTAACAAGCACGAACAAACTAAGCGAATATCTATTAATTGCAGCACTTTAAAACTTGTTTTTGAAAAAGTCTTCCAAATAAAACCTTTTAGCCAAAATAAAACTTTACCAATAGATATTCTAAATTACAATTTTGATTTTATAAAAGGGCTAATTGCTGGAATTATTGACGGAGATGGTAATGTTAGTACCCAAGGAAGCCAAATTATTATTAGGACAGCTTCAAGAACGATGTTAGAACAAATGGCCATTTTATTGCAATTTTTTGGCATTATTTGTCGAGATAGAGCTATTGAAGGAGTTGGCAGTAAAAGGGTTTATAATGGCAGGGAGATTATTCAAAAATTTCCTCTTTACGGAATATCTTTTTCTAAAAAAGAAAAATTAGATTTACCTTCTTTTAAATATCAAAAAGCTAATGTAGCCCAGAAAAATTGGCGTGTAGAAGAATATGGTTGGAATAAAGTTTTAAACAATAAATCCACCTCTATAGCAGATGATTTTATTTATGATATTACCACTGATTCACATACATTCCTTTGTAATGGCTTATTGGTTCATAATTGCGTGGGGTGGAGTTTAGAGGACATATTGCGCAAAGGATTCACTGGTGTTTATGGTAAAATTTCTTCAAAACCAGCCAAACATTTAAGAGTAGCTTTAGGCCAGTTAGTTAACTTTTTTTACACACTTCAAGGGGAAGCAGCAGGAGCAATTGCTGTTTCTTCTTTTGATACTTTTTTGGCTCCTTTTATTCGTTATGATAAATTAACTTATTCTCAAATAAAACAGGCCATGCAGGAGTTTATGTTTAATTGTAATGTGCCAACTCGAGTTGGGTTTCAATGTATGTCAGAAGATACAGAAATTTTAACTAAAGATGGGTGGAAAAATTATCGTCAGGTTAAAAAAGGAAGCATTATTGCTACCTTTAACATTGAAAAGGGTTTTATTGAATATTTGCCAGTTAATAATGTTTTTACTAAGAAATACAAAGGAATAATGTATAACTTAAAGAATAGAATTAGCGATCAATTAATTTCTCCAGAGCATAGGGTAGTGAGAAAAATGTTTAATTCAGAAAGCTATACTTTAGAAAAAATAGAAAAAGTTTTAAGCCTAAAATCACCGTTTATGGTGCCAGTGGGAAGTGAAGGAAATGTTTTAGGAGATGATAAATTAGATGAAAATATAGTTAAATTAACAGCTTGGTTAATAGCGGAAGGAACAATAGACAAAGGTAGACGAGGGAGTGGAAGAATTAGTATTTACCAATCAAAAGAAAAAAACCCTGAAAATTATGAAGAGATTAATTTTTTGTGCCATAATTTAGACTTAAAATATACCGAAAGAATGCAAAGAGGATTAGGTGCTGATTGTAATGTTATTCGATTTAACGCAAATAGCACTAGAAAAATTTTAAATTATTTTAATAGCAATAAAAATAAAGGTATTAAATTTATTCCAGACAGTATACTTAATTCAGATGTAGAAACTTCAAGATTGTTTTTAGAGACATATATTAAAGGTGATGGACATGATGGATGTAAAATCACCACTACTGAAGAAAAAATCAAAGATGGTTTGCTTCAAGTTATAGTTAATGCTGGTTATGGCGCTACGGTTTTAGTTCGCAATCCTGATAATGATCTGTCAAAAAAAGATAGATATATTATTAGACTCATTAAACATAAAGATACTTATATTAATCAAATTAAAAAAGTTAATTATCAAGGAATTATTTGGTGTCCCAACACTAAAAATGAGACAGTTGTCGCGAGAAGAAAAGGAAAAGTATTTATTACTGGAAATACGCCTTTTACAAATATTACACTTGATTTAAATCCACCTAAAAATTTAGCTAAATTACCAGTGATTGTCGGAGGAAAAACTAAAAAAGAAAAATATGGAGATTTTCAAAAAGAAATGGATTTATTTAATAAAGCTTTTTACGAAGTAATTATGGAAGGAGATGCCACTCAAAGGGTTTTTACTTTTCCAATACCGACCATCAATATTACCAAAGACTTTGACTGGGATAATCCTAATTACAAATCAATATGGGACGCAACGGCTAAATATGGGATTAATTATTTTTCTAACTTTATTAATTCAGAGTTAGATCCAGAAGATATCAGAAGTATGTGTTGCCGGTTGCGCTTAAACAATAAAGATCTTCATCATCGAGGGGGTGGGCTTTTTGGCTCAGCTCCATTAACAGGTTGTTATGATAAAGAAACAGAAATTTTGACTGAAAGCGGTTGGAAGTTTTTTAAAGATTTAACTAAAAACGAGAAAGTGTTTACCTTAGCTGAAAATAACGAAATTGAGTTACACAAGCCAAGAAAAATTTTCAAATATGATTATAAAGGGGAAATGTATCAATTTAAAGCTAAATCTTTGGATTTATTAGTTACCCCAAACCACCGGATGGTGATAGACCAAAGATATAAAGATAAAAGAAGGTTTGTTGAAGCTAAAGACTTAAAGCCAGCTAATCATCGGATTCCTAAGCAGGGTGTATGGAAAAGAGATGAGATAGAACACTTTATTTTGCCTGGGATTGAATTTACAAAATACGGGAGACAAGGAATAACTCCTTATCAGGTATTCAGAGAGGCTTTAAAAATAGAAATGGATAATTGGCTTGAATTTTTTGGATTTTGGTTGGCAGAGGGCTGTGCTGACAATAAAAATATTGCTAAACGTCATGGTTATAGGGTGATAATCACACAGGTTAATAAGAAGAAAAATAGAGAAATCCAAAAAGTTTTAGATTGTTTACCCTTTAATTATTATATAGAAAGAAAGATAAATTTTGTAATTTGTAATAAACAGCTTTGGACTTATTTACGGCAATTCGGAAATAAATATCAAAAGTTTATTCCAAAGGAGATTAAAAATTTAGGTAAGAGACAATTGAGAATTTTGTTTAATTGGATGGTTAAGGGCGATGGCCATATTAGAAAAACTACTGGACAGATTAATTATTGGACGTCTTCCGAAAAATTAGCCGATGATTTGCAAGAAGTAATTCTAAAAATAGGATGGCTTGGCACTATAAGTGCTCGAAAGAGAAATATATCTCAAATTAGAGGCAGAAAAGTAAAGTCGGGCATTGTTTATACAATAGGAGTACAAAAATCAAAACATTATAGGTTAAGAAAAAATAGCATAAAAAAGATTTATTATAAGGATAAAGTGTATTGTTGTGAAGTAAGAAATCATACTGTTTTCGTAAGGAGAAATGGAAAAGTTAGTTGGTGCGGGAATTCAATTGGGGTAGTAACCATAAATCTTCCGCGAATTGGCTATTTAACCAAAACAAAAAAGGAATTTTTTAACAAATTGGAAAATTTAATGGATTTGGCCAAAGAAAGCTTAGAAATAAAAAGAAAAACTTTGGAAGATTTTATTGAAAAAGATCTTTATCCTTATTCAAAATTTTATTTATCTGATATTAAGAAATTAAGAGGACAATATTGGGCAAATCATTTTTCAACCATTGGTCTGGTGGGAATGAACGAAGCTTTACTTAATTTTTTAAAAAAAGATATGATTTCAGATGAGGGGCAGAAATTTGCTCAAGAAGTTTTAGATTTTATGAATCAACGTTTACTTGATTACCAGAAAGAAACTAAAAATATTTATAATTTAGAAGCAACACCGGCAGAGGGCACTAGCTATCGTTTAGCTAAAAAAGACAAAGAACATTATCCTCAGATTATTACGGCCGGAAAAGATGTTCCTTATTATACTAATTGTGTATCAGATGATACAGATATCTTAACTAAAGAAGGATGGAAAAGATATAACGATGTAAAAGTCAGAGACGAAATTCTTACATTAAATATGGATAGGAAAATATTAGAGTATCAAAGGATATTAAATATTCATACTCAATATTTAGATAATAAACCAATGTTTAATATCAAATCTCAAAAACAAGATCAACTAATAACCCCAAATCATATGGTTGTATATGATGGAGACAGAAAAGGAAAATATAGTTTAGCAACACCTAGAAATTTACCTTGGAGAATAATTATTCCAATGGCAGGGAAAATAAATCAATACACTAAAGAGATAGATGATGACATTATAAGGATGATAGGATGGATAATTACTGAAGGACATTTTGAAACAGATTGTAATGCAATTAGAATAACACAAGCTGAATGGTGTAATAAAAATAAATTTAAGGAGATAGGAGAGATATTAAAAAAACTTAAAGTTAAATTTAAAATACATGGAGATAAGAGAGGAAGATCAATTTTTAGAATTTCAGCTTCTGATGGAATAAAAATAAGAAGTAAGTATATATCAAACAAGCATATCCCAAGATGGTGCTTAAATGAATTAGACTATAGACAACTGAACATTTTATTGGAAACCATGATGAAAGGAGACGGAAGTATAAGTAAACACTCTAAATATTTTTGTTCTGGTGATAAACAATTAATAGACGAATTTCAAGAACTATGCATTAAGACATGCAGAAGAGCCGTTATATGTGATTATAGAGAAATGACTGCTTGCTATCATGCAGTTCCTTCTGATTTCCATCATACTGAAATAAATAAAAATAATATTAAAGAAATAAAACACACAGGCATTGTTTGGTGTCCAGAAGTGGAGAACCATACTTTTGTAGCAAGAAGAAACGGGAAGCCGTTTATAACAGGTAATTCAACCCAATTACCAGTTGATTACAATGGAGATTTATTTAGTGCTTTGGCCTTACAAGATAATTGTCAGACAAAATATACTGGAGGATGTATTGAGAAAGGGAATAAAGTTTTAACCAACAAAGGGTTGTTGAATATAGAATATATAGTGAAGAATTTTAATAAACTCAAACCAATTAAGGTTTTAGGTTATAATATTAAAAAAGGAATCAGTGAATGGGACAGCGTTGTTGATGCTGTTTTTGTTGATGTTAAGAAAAAAAATAAGATAAAAATAAAAGCAGAGAGAGGTTTAGATATTATTACTTCTGATTGGCATCCATTCTTTGTTTTAGAAAGAATTAAAGTTAATTCAATTTGTCCTGTTTGTCAGCAAAAAGTAGAAAACATTAAAGGTTTTGCTAGCCATCTGGGGCGTAACCCAAAGTGTAGGGAAGAGTATTTGTTAATGTTTAAATATCAAGTGTTAGAGAAAAGGGCGGATGAATTGAAAAAGGGCGACTATATTTTACAAAATTTTGATAATTTATATCCAGAGAAATCTACGGCGTTAAATAACGATTTGATGTGGTTGATAGGTTTTTTCATCGGCGATGGGTGCATTTCAAAGTTTATAGATAATAGAGGTGGGCACAATTTAGAGAAATATAGAGTTCGTTTTCATAGCGAAAACCAAAGAGCATTACAAAAAATTGTTAGGATAATTTCAGAGCATTTCCATACAGAAGTTAAAGTTATAAAAAACGACAAAAGAAGTAAATCTCTGAGAGAGGTTACTATATCTAAAAAGGTTGTTTTAGATTTTTTCTTCAAATATGGTTTTAATTCTGGCAAAAAGGTTTATAATATTTCTGTCCCTCAAAAAGTAAGGGAAAATTTTAACAAAAGTAATGTTTTTGCTTTTTTGTCTGGTCTAATAGACAGTGATGGACATATTAGTAAAAGAGATGGTGATTTTGAATATCAGACGGTTTCTGATAAATTAGCCGAAGACATCTTAGAGATTTCTACTCGAGCAGGATTAATGATTAGTAAGAGCCTAAAAGCAAGTAAAAGAAAAAATGAAGTTAATATATATAGATTGAGAATTCCGCGATACCAAATGACGAGGATAAAAGATAAGTTGAATGATTCAGTTAATTGTTCAAAAATTAAAACGAAGTTGTCGGATAGAAAAAAGCGTCAGCTTCCGGTAATAAGAGTAACACAGATTTCAAAAGTTGATATGAAAGATAACCAATTCTACGATTTAACAACAAAAAAGAATCACAATTATTTAGCAGGTAAAAATACTTTAGTTTTTATCCATAATACTGTTTTTCATGCTTTTTTAGGGGAAAGAATTTTTAATTCAGAATCAGTTAAAAGTTTAATTAAAAAAGTCTTTGTAAAATTTCGTCTCCCTTATTTTACTTTAACTCCTACATTTAGCATTTGTCCAACTCATAATTATATAAATGGCAAACATTTTACATGTCCTGAATGTGGAGAGAAAACAGAGGTTTATTCAAGGGTTGTTGGATATTTACGTCCTATTCAACAATGGAATAAAGGCAAACAAGAAGAGTTTAAACAAAGAAAAGTGTTTGACGTAGAAAATAAAAAGAATCTGATTTCGTCAGAACTCCAAAATTAAAAAACACTTTAATTATAGGAACCTTTCGCTACGCTCAAGAACCCTGCTATTCGCTACGTTTATAGTAAGAACCTGCTTCGCAGAACCTTGAAATTAAATATTATTATATAGAAGTTAAAGTATTTTAATTATAAAGTATTGTATGGTTTTTAGAGGATGGCAAAAAACCTCTTTGAATGAATGGCCGGGCAAAGTTTGTTCGGTTGTTTTTCTCCAGAGTTGTAATTTTCGTTGCTCTTTTTGTTATAATTACGATCTTGTTTTGAATCCCAAAAAATTACCTTTAATTAAAGAAAAACAAGTTTTAAATTATTGCAAAAAAAACAAGGATTTGCTTGACGGAGTAATGATTACCGGCGGTGAACCATTAAAAATCAAAAATCAAAAATCAATCCTTCGACTACGCTCAGGATTGATGGTGAGCAAAGTCGAACCATCAAAAATCAAAAATAATTTATTAGAATTTATCAAAAAAGTAAAGAAATTAGGGTTAAAAGTTGGCGTGGAAACTAATGGTTCTAATCCTGAAATGATTGATTTTTTGATAAAAAATAAATTAGTTGATTATTTAGCTATGGATGTAAAGGCTCCTTTGATTCAAGAGAAGTACAATCAGATGACCGGCGTAAAAGTTGATTTGAAAAAAATAAAAAAAAGTATTAGAATTATTATTAATTCAAACATTGAATCTGAATTTCGCACTACTGTTATTCCAGGATTATTAAATGAGGACGATATTTTAAAAATTGCTAAAGAGATAAAAGGAGGAAAAAAATATTATTTACAGCAGTTTCAAAAGGGCGAAACATTAGGACAACTACCTAAAATAGATGTTTATTCTCAGAAATGGTTTAAAGAAATAAAAGAGAAAATCAAAAATTTAATTGATATAGAATTAAGAATCTAAATTAATTATATGAAACAAAAAAAGTTCATATTTAAAAGCTGGTCATCTTCATTAATTATAATTGCTTTGATTAGTTTGATTATTGGCGCTTTGGCTGGAACAATTTCTGGTTTCTATGCATCTAGTTTATTAACAAATACGGAAGGGTCTTTTTTATATCCTTTATTACAACAAAAGATATTGCATCAATTTCAAGATAAAACAACAGATACAACAAAAGACTTATCAACATCTATTCTTAATAAAGAACAAACAGTTATAGAGGTTGTAGAAAAAGTCAATCCTTCAGTGGTGAGTATTGTTGTCACTAAGTATGTAACTCAGTACTATGGATTACAAGAATTTCCATTTGATGATTTTTTTAACTCACCGTTTTTTGAATTTCATGGCCCAAGTATCCCCACTCCTGTACCAAATGAAGAAAAACAAAAACAAGAAGTAGGAGGCGGTACTGGTTTTGTTATTTCTTCAGAAAAGGGTCTTATTTTAACCAATAAACATGTGGTTAGCGACGAAGAAGCCGAATATACTATTGTGACTAATGATGGAGAAAAATATGAAGCAGAAGTTTTAGCCAGAGATCCGTTTAATGACATCGCTGTTTTAAAGGTTGCAACTGATAATTTACCGGCAATTCAATTGGGTGATTCAGATCAATTAAAAATAGGAGAAACAGTTATTGCTATTGGAAATGCTTTAGGGGAGTATAGAAACACAGTAACGAAGGGGGTAATTAGTGGGATTAGCCGTCGGGTTGTTGCTAGCGGAGCAGGATATTCAGAAGTCTTAGAGGGTGTTATTCAAACTGATGCAGCAATTAATTTTGGCAACTCAGGGGGTCCTTTAATTAATCTTCAGGGAGAGGTAATAGGTATTAATACTGCAATTAGTCGCCAAGGACAATTAATCGGATTTGCTATTCCATCAAATCAAGCCAAACAAGTGGTTGAAAGTGTGGAAAAATATGGGAAAATAGTCAGGCCATTTTTAGGAATAAGATATCTTATAATTAATCAAGAAATGGCCAATGTAAACAAATTACCATTTGATTATGGGGCATTAATTGTCAGAGGCCAGACAATAACAGATTTAGCGGTTATTCCTGGTTCGCCAGCTAATAAAGCGGGTTTAGTGGAAAACGACATTATTTTAGAGATTAATAATGAAAAAATTACAGAAATAAAGTCTTTAGCAAAGGAGATTCAAAAATACCAACCTGGCGAAGAAATTGAATTAAAAATTTATCATCAAGGCGAAGAAAAAATAATTAAAGTTGTTTTAGAAGAGTATAAAGAGTAGAAAATTATGCAGGAATTAATTTCAGAATTAGAAAATTTTAAAAAGAGGCTCCGCAAAGTCGGAGACTATCTTTGACCTTGTTAAAAATAAACAAGAAATTGAAAAAATTGAAAAAGAGATGGCTGAACCGGATTTTTGGCAGGACCGGGTTAAAGCAGAAGATAAATCAAGAGAATTAGATAGATTAAAAGAGGATTTGTTCAAATGGGAAAAAATTCAAAAATCAATAAATGATTGTTTAGAGATTGCCAAATTAGACAAGGATGATCAATCAGTAAACTTAAAAAAGGAAATTGAAAAACAATTTTCCATTATTGAACGTCAACTTAATGATTTTGAGAAGTTGACTTTTTTAAATAATAAATATGACAAAGAAAATGCCTTTGTTTCTATTTTTGCCGGAGCTGGAGGAGTTGACGCTCAGGACTGGACAGAAATGCTTTTAAGAATGTATTTAAGATTTGCTGAGAAAAAAGGTTGGCAAGCACAGATAATAGATCATTCTAAAGGAACAGAGGCAGGCATGAAAAGCGTCACCATAGAGGTTAATGGTAAATACGCCTATGGATTTTTAAAAGGAGAGGCTGGTGTTCATCGTTTGGTGAGGATTTCACCTTTTGATGCAGAACAAATGCGCCATACTTCATTTGCTTTAGTAGAGGTTTTACCAGAGATAAAAGAGACTGAAATAGAAATTAATCCTGATGATTTAAGAATTGATACTTTTTTGTCTTCTGGTCCTGGTGGTCAGAATATGCAGAAGAATGAAACTGCGGTTAGAATAGTTCATTTGCCGACAAAAATTACAGTTAGCTGTCAATCACAAAGGTCACAAACCCAGAATAAAGAAAGAGCTTTGCAGATTTTAGAATCAAAACTTTTTCAATATGCCCAGGCAGAAAAAGAAGAAGAAAAAGCTCGTTTGCGCGGTGAGTTTAAATCTGCTTCTTGGGGTAATCAGATTCGTTCATATGTTATTCACCCATATCATATGGTTAAAGATTTAAGAACAGGCTATGAGACTAGTAATGTTGATGATATTTTAAATGGAAATTTAGATGAAATAATTGAAAGTTATTTTCGTTGGAAAAAAGAATAATTTATGATTAATCTTTCAAAGATAATATTTTATTCAATTCTTTTTTTTATTTTCGGTATTGCTTGGGGCTCTTTTTTATCAGTCCCATTTTTTATTTATCCAAGTATATTTTTATTTATTTTAATATTTTTATTCTTAATTAAGCCGAAATATTTAATTAAAAATATTTGGTTAGTTGTCTTTGTCCTATCTTTTTTTATTTTTGGTCTTTGGCGATATCAAATAAGTTTTGATCAAATAAACGAGGACCACATTTCTTTTTACAATGGAGAGAATATTCTTTTTCAGGGGAAAATAGTTAAAGAACCAGATGTTAAAGTAAATAAAACAAACTTAATTATTGATAAAATTGTTTTTAAAAATAAAAATACTAAAGGAAAAATTTTAGTTTTTGTTCCTTTATATTCTCATTATCAATTAAATGATTTGTTGCAGATTGAATGTAAATTAGAGCAACCAAAACCAATTGAAGATTTTAATTATCATGAATATCTAGCTCGTTATGATATTTATTCAATGTGTGGTTGGGCAGAAATTAAGGTCTTAGAAAAAGGAAATAATAAAGGGGTCTATTCAAAAATTTTATGGTTTAAAAATAAAACTGAAAATTCAATTAATATTTATTTTACTGAACCGCAAGGAAGTTTTATTTCTGCATCTTTGCTTGGCTTAAAACGCCAAGTTCCTCAAGAGGTTAGAGATTGGTTTAGTCGATCTGGAATTTCTCACATTTTAGCAATTTCTGGACTACATATATCGATTTTAGCTCAGTTGATTATGATTTTTTGTACCAGTGTTTTATTAATTCGTCGGCAAAAAGCTTTCTGGCCCACCCTTATAATTATTATTTTATTTGTTTTTTTAGCCGGGGCTCCGGCTTCAGCTGTAAGGGCAGCTATTATGGGCTTGGGTTTAATTTGGACACAAAAAATTGGCCGACCTCAAGCAGGGAAAAGAATAATTATTTATACTGCAGCAATAATGTTATTGATTAACCCAAAACTTTTAAAGGTTGATATTGGATTTCAACTCTCTTTTATGGCTGTTTTTGGTTTAAGCTTGCTCCCAGAATATTTTAATCAATTTTTTCAAAAGATTCCTAATTTTAGGATTTTTCCTTTCCGTCAATATTTGTCTACCACTTTAAGCGCGCAGATTTTTGTTTTACCATTAGTTTTATATTATTTTGGAAACCTTTCATTAATTGCTCCCTTAACTAATGTTTTAGTTTTGTCAGTTATGCCTTTAATTATGACTTTAGGTTTTTTGTTTGCCTTAGCCGGTTTGATTCATTTTTGGTTGGCAAAAATTGTTTTTTATCCTCTTTGGCTATTATTAACCGCAATTATTTTAATAGCTAAAATAGGGGCAAATATTCCAGGTTTATCTTTTATTTTTGCTGATTTTCCTTTATTTTTAGTAATTATTTTATATATTTTAATTATTTTTTGGTTAGTTAAAATTAAGAAAAATGAGCATCAAAAAATTTAAAATACTTGTTTTTGGCATTGGCATACTTTTATTAATTAATTTAATTGTTTTAGGTTATTGGTTTGTTTTGTTTAATGGAAATGTTTCTGAAGATAGTTTGAAGGTAGTTTTTTTAAATGTTGGACAAGGAGATGCGGCCTTGATTCAGACATCTCAACAAGATATTTTAGTTGATGGAGGTCCTGATAAAAATATTATTTATAAATTGGATAAGTATATTCCTTTTTATGATAGAGAAATAGACTTGATGATTTTAACTCATTTAGATTCAGACCACTTAACAGGTTTGGTTGAGGTTTTAAAACGTTATCCAGTTAAGAAAATTATAAGCAATGGATTAAAAAATTATGATTCAATAGCGTTGGAGTGGGAGAGACTAATCCAAGAAAAAAATATTCCTCAACAAATAGCAGATATTCCTTTAACTATTTTGTTAGATGAGCAAACCTTGATAGAATTTTTATGGCCTAGCCAAGATTTAATTAAAGAATCAAAGGGTGATGATAATTTTACTTCTTTAGTTTTTAAATTAACTCATGGAAATAATAAATTTTTGTTTACCGGAGATGTGCCAAAAGAAGTAGAGGAAATATTAGCAGCAACAGAGAATGATTTAAAAGCGGACGTTTTAAAGGCTGGCCATCATGGTTCAAAATATTCTTCAACTATGGAATTTTTAAGCAAGGTTAAGCCTAAATACGGGGTTATTTCTTGCGGTGAGAATAATTTTGGTCATCCTAGTTTGCGGGTTTTAAAAAATTTAGAAAATATTAGGGCGGAGATTTTAAGAACAGACCAATTAGGAGATGTTATATTTTTAAGTGATGGACAAGAATTAACATTGACATCTAAAAAATAAATTGTTATCCTGTTTTTAATTGTAGTTTATTTTTAAAATAATATAATAAAAATATATCTGCCCACACCCCAATTTTGCGAGATATGTCATGGCAACGCACTCGCTTCGCTCGGGCTTATTCAGCCACTGCGTTGAGAGGACTAAACAAGAGATGTTAAAATAATAAAAAATGTTAGCAGAGTTTAAGGTGGCAAAATTGAGGCGGGGTGCTCATAATTGTAACGAAATTTTTTTCGTTACACTCATAAATTTCGACAATTATGGCAAAAGAATTTGAAAAAGATTTTCCTTGGTCTTTATCTAAAACTAAAACAGAAGGCTTGAATAAAGAATTTAATTTAAGCCAATTGTCCAAACGTCATCAATATTTTAAAGCCAAAGTTGGAAAAGAAATTGAAGGACTAAAGCAATATCTTGATAAGAATACTTTTATTGCTTATTGGTTAGGTAAAAAGAATTCAGGAAAAGGCACTTATTCAAAATTAATGTTAGAAATTTTTGGCAAGGATAGAATTAATCATGTTTCTGTTGGAGACGTAGTGAGAGAGGCGTGTGAAAAACTAAAAGATCCGAAACAAAGAGAAGAGATAGTTGATTATTTGAAAAAAAATTATCGGGGATATATTTCTGTTGATGAAGCAGTAGAAAGCATCTTAAATAGAGACACAAAAAGCCTTTTACCCACAGAATTTATTCTTACTTTAGTTAAAAGAGAAATTGATAAAATGCCCAAAAAGAGCCTTTTTATTGATGGTTTTCCTCGTAATATGGATCAGGTCTCTTATTCTTTGTATTTCAGAGATTTAATCAATTACAGGGAAGATCCAGATGTTTTTATTGGAATTGATATCCCTGAGCAAGTAATTGATCAAAGAATGAAATCAAGAGTTGTTTGTCCTAAATGTCATACGCCAAGGAGTTTGAAATTATTGCCAACTCAAGAGGTCGGTTATGATCCAGAAAAAAAGGAATTTTATTTAATGTGCGATGATCCAGATTGTGATAAAGCAAGAATGACTGCTAAAGAAGGAGATAATTTAGGCATTGAATCAATTAGAGAAAGATTAGAGTTAGACGAAAAATTAATAAATAAAATATTTTCTTTACACGGAGTACCAAAGGTTTTATTAAGAAACGCTTTACCTGTTTCTGAAGCAGAAAAATTAGTAGATAAGTATGAAATAACACCAGAATATGATTATGAATTAATTGAAGAAAATAAAGTACAGACGAAAGAAAAACCATGGACAGTAAAAGATGATCAGGGAAGGGAAATTTATAGTCTTTTGGCTCCGCCAGTAGTAGTTTCTTTAATTAAACAGTTGTATAACATTTTTGTTGAAAAGAATTAAAAGGTTAATTTATTGTGGAAAAGGGCCTTGTCAAAGAAAATAAGTATGTTAGAATTAATGCACATTTAAATAGTCTACTTATTAAAATTAATTGATTCACGGTTATAATAATTTGTTAATAAATAAGCCGTGATGAAACGAGGTAATTAATATGGCAGTAAAAGAAAAATTTGAAAGAGACAAGCCGCACGTAAATGTTGGTACTATTGGTCATGTTGACCATGGAAAAACTACTTTAACAGCGGCTATGTTAAAATGCTTAAAAGCATCTGGTAAAAAGGCCGAAGAAAAATCTGTTGATCAAATTGATAATGCTCCAGAAGAAAGAGAAAGGGGTATTACAATTGCTTTAGCTCACTTGGAATATACAACTGATAAACGTCATTATGCTCACATTGATTGTCCTGGTCATGCAGACTATATTAAAAACATGATTACTGGGGCGGCACAAATGGATGGCTCAATTTTGGTTATTTCCGCTACTGACGGACCAATGCCGCAAACAAGAGAGCATATTCTTTTAGCTAGACAGGTTGGAGTTCCGGCAATGATTGTTTATTTAAATAAAACTGACCAAGTGCAAGACAAGGAATTAATTGAATTAGTCAAAGAAGAAGTTAAAGAATTGCTTAAGAAGTATGAATTTCCTGGCGATGAAATTCCTATTATTGAAGGATCAGCTTTAAAAGCTTTGGAATGTGGTTGTGGTAAAACAGATTGTCCACATTGCGGTTCAATACTTAAGTTGGTTGAAGTCCTTGATAGCTATATCCCTGAGCCAAAAAGAGACACTGATAAACCATTTTTAATGCCTATTGAAGACATCTTTACTATTGAAGGCAGAGGAACCGTAGTTACAGGTAAAATTGAAAGAGGAATTGTTAAATTAAATGAAGAAATAGAAATTGTTGGATTAAGACCTACTCAAAAAACCGTAGTTACTGGAATTGAAATGTTTAGAAAGTCTTTAGAAGAAGGAATGGCTGGCGATAACGCCGGTATTCTTTTACGCGGCACTAAAAAAACAGACGTAGAAAGAGGTCAGGTTCTTGCCAAGCCAGGTACGGTTAAACCTCATACTGAGTTTGAAGGAAAAGTTTATATTCTTTCCAAGGAAGAGGGTGGCCGTCATACCCCATTTTTTAAAGGGTATAAGCCACAATTCTATATCCGGACTACTGATGTTACTGGTGAAGTAACCTTGCCCGAGGGAACAGAAATGGCCATGCCAGGTGATACACTTAATATTAATGTTAAATTGAATAAGGAAATTGCTTTAGAAGAACAACAGAGATTTGCCCTTAGAGAAGGTGGCAAAACTGTCGGGGCAGGCGTAGTAACAAAACTCATTAAATAAAAATGCGATACCAATATACTAATACATACGAATTATACGAATAATTTGAAGTATTAGTGTGTCGTAATGTTAAATTTGTATTATTAGTATCAATTTGTATATTAGCATTGATTTAGTTCTTTGTAATGACGAAAGAAAAAATTAAGACACAAAAATCAATTAAAAAAGAAGAGGCTAAATACCAGCCGAGAATTCGGATTAAAATTAAATCATATGACCATCGAGTTATTGATGAAGCTTTAAAAGGAATTATTGAAGCGATTTCTCGGTCTGGCGCCAAGGTAATTGGCCCGATTTTTCTCCCTACAGAGAAAAAAAAATATACGGTCCTTCGTTCCTCTTTTGTTCATAAAGATTCTCGAGATCAGTTTGAGAAAAGAATTCACAAGAGGTTGCTTGATATTACTGATTTTAATCCCCAAACATTAGAAACTCTAACTGGCCTTCATTTGCCAGCAGGAGTAGATGTGGAAATTAAAATGTAAAGAGTTTTTTCAAAAATTTTAAAGTTGAGATTAGCGAAACTGCAGAAATTTTTGTTAGAAAACCTTTACCCTGTTAAATAATTTCGCTTTTAGCGAAATTGCCGCAAGGCGGCATTTAACAGGGTTCTCGAAAATCTAACAAAATTTTCATCGTTCCCTAAACTCGAAAATTTTGAGATTTTCGGAATAATTTGATCAGGGGAAAGCAAGGTTAAAAGTGAACTCTTAAGTTTCATAAGAGTTATTGTTTAATCAAACTTTTTCTTAATTTTGAGGTTCAAAATTCTCTAAAGAGATGACAATTTAGTCAAATTTTTCACAGCCAGGCTTAAGGTCAGAGAAATTTGGTCTCAAACCTGGTTTTTTAATACCTATGAAATTCATTCTTGGGAAAAAAATAGAAATGTCCCAAATTTTTAAAGGGGACAAGGTTATTCCGGTAACAAAAATTCAAGCCGGCCCTTGTTTGATTACTCAAATTAAAACACAAGAAAAAGACGGTTATGAGGCTATTCAGATTGGATTTGCTAAGAAAAGAAAGAATACTAAATCATTATTAGGTCATTTAAAAAAGGGTTTAGCTGACAAAGAGTATAATCGATATTTAAAAGAATTTAAAACAGAAAGGGGTGATTTAAAAATTGGAGATAAGATAAAAGTTGATATTTTTCAACCTGGAGATAAAATAAAGATTGTTGGTACCTCTAAAGGAAAAGGGTTTCAAGGAGTAGTTAAGCGACATGGTTTTCATGGAGCATCAGCTACACATGGAACCAAAGATCAAGAAAGAATGCCTGGTTCAATTGGAGCCACTGGTCCTGCCAGAGTTTTTAAAGGAAAAAAAATGCCTGGAAGAATGGGAGGCAAACAAGTTACAGTTAAAATTTTAGAGATTATAGAGGTTAATCCAGAAGAAAATTTATTATTAGTCAAAGGATCTGTTCCTGGGGCAAGGAACTCATTATTAGAAATTACTCAAGTAAAATATTAATGTTAAAAGTTTCAGTTTACAATCAAGAAGGAAAAGTAATTGGACAAGAAGAATTAGATCCTGAAATTTTTGGATTGGAAAGTAAACCTGATTTAATTCATCAAACCGTAGTATCTCTTATGGCTAATCAGCGCCATGCTTTTGCTCATGTTAAAACTCGTTCAGAAGTACGGGGAGGAGGAAGAAAACCTTGGAGACAAAAGGGGACTGGTCGGGCTCGAGCAGGCACAATTCGTTCACCTTTGTGGCGGGGCGGTGGAATCACTTTTGGTCCAGATAAAAATAGGAATTATTCTCAGAAAATTAATAGAAAAGCTAAAAGACAAGTGCTTTTTATGTGTCTTTCTGATAAAGTTAAAGAAGAAAGAATGTATGTTTTGGATAAGTTAGAAATGCCTGAAATCAAAACCAAAAAGTTTACTCAAATTTTATTTAAGTTGATTCCTGAATATAAAGACAAGACTTCCGCCAAAGGCGGATCCGCCTCCGGCGGAAAAAAAATCCTTTTTGGCTTGCCTGAGAAGGATTTAAATATAATTAGATCTGTACGAAATATTAAAGGTTTAAAAACTATGCCGATTATTAATTTAAATATTTTAGACTGTTTAAAGGCAGACTATTTATTAACCACTTTAGACGGTGTAAAAAAAATTCAAGAACATTTTAAAATAGATGGCTCACCATTAAATAAATAAAACATGGGAATTTTCACCCAGTTTAGAAATTTAATGGGGTAAAAGAAGTAATTGATTGAAAATTAGATATATTAAAAATACTTTTATGGCAGAAAAAAGACTTAAAAAATTTCTAACGGGGTTTAAAAGAAAAATAAAGCCAGCGGTTAAGAAAGAAGAAGTTAAAAAGGAAAAAGTGGAAAAGGCAAAGGAAATAGAAAAAGATGAGAAAATAGAAGATAAAAAGCAACAGAAATCTAAAACAGAAATAAAAAAAACTGTTAAAAAATTAATACAAAGACAAGGAGTTGATATCTCAATTTTACTAAGACCAATTATTACAGAAAAAGCAACTGACCAAGAGGTCAAGGGATGCTATATTTTTGAAGTTAATTCAAAGGCAAACAAAATTTCAATAAAAAAAGCAATTGAACAAATTTACGGAGTCAAACCCTTAAGAGTAAATATTATTCGAGTACGTGGGAAAAAAGTAAGATATGGGCGTTCAACAGGTAAAACAAAGGCATGGAAAAAAGCTTTAGTTTTTCTAAAAAAAGGAGATAAGCTGCAGTTTGTGCAGAAATCCTAAATAATAAATAACAAATAACAAACAATATCCAATGACCAAAATCCAAATGACCAAAACAAATACGTTTAGAATTTAGAATTTTGCCCCGGCCTTCGTAGCCGAAGCTACTTCGGCGGAGTAGGCAATTTGTTTAGAATTTGGTGCTTGGTGTTTGGAATTTGGAGCGAAGCGACTATTATGCTTAAAATATCTAAACCAACAACTCCAGGTAGGAGAAAAATGAGCGTGGTTGATACTAGTGGACTATCAAAAGTGAGACCATTAAAGAAATTGGTTAGTATAAGAAAACAAAAAGCAGGCCGAAGCAAAGGAAAGATTACTGTTCGTCACCAAGGCGGGGGAGAAAAAAGATTTTACAGAAAGATTGATTTTAGGCAAGATAAATTTGATATCCCGGCGAAAGTTAAAACATTGGAATATGATCCAAATCGTTCTGCTTGGATTGCTTTATTACATTATACGGACGGAGAAAAGAGATATATACTTGCTCCGCACAGTCTTAAAGTAGGTGATGAGATTATTAGTTCAAAAAAGAAGATTGATGCAAAATTAGGCCATCGCATGCCTTTAAAATACATTCCAGTGGGCATGGCCATTCACAATATAGAATTAATGCCAAATCAAGGTGGAAAAATTGTTCGTTCGGCTGGTAATTCAGCTATTTTAATGGTTGTGAATGATGGGTTTGCGCAAATTAAACTGCCCTCATCTGAAAGAAGGCTTGTTAAAGAAGATTGTTTAGCTAGTTGCGGTCAGGTTAGTAATCCAGAGTGGCGATTTATTCGCTGGGGAAAAGCTGGTAGGATGCGTCATAGAGGAATTAGACCTTCAGTTCGCGGTAAAGCAATGGCCCCAGTGGCTCATCCACACGGTGGAGGAGAGGGTAATTCACCTATTGGTTTAAAAAATCCTAAAACCCCTTGGGGAAAACCAGCCTTAGGGCCAAAGACTAGAAAAAAGAAAAAATGGACTAATAAATATATTGTCCAAAGAAGAATTAAAAAAAGAAGAAAAAAGTAAAGGGCTTTCTTAAAAATTTCAAGTTGTAGACGTAGAAATTTTTATTAGAAAACCTTTACCCTGTTAAATAATTTGTAAAGCAAATTAAAAATCAAAAATTTTTGTTTAACAGGGTGCTCGAAAATTAATAAATTAATTTTTTCGCATGGGAAGAAGTTTGAAAAAAGGACCTTGGGTTGACCCAAGATTACTCAAAAAAATTTCCAATTTAAAAAGAGGAGATAAAACAATAATTAAAACCTGGTCACGTAATTCAACAATTACTCCGGAAATGATTGGTTTTACAATTGGGGTCCATAATGGTAAGACACATTTATCAGTATTTATTGTTGAAAATATGGTCGGGCACAAGCTTGGAGAATTTTCTCCGACCAGAAAATTTGTCAAACATGGAGGTAAGATGCAAAGAGGATTAGAAGCAGCCGTTAAGAAATCAAAATAATCCCTCACCCTTTGGCGATAATACTTCGCATTAGTGCTTCGCATTTTTAAACAAGTGTATTTAAAATTAAAAATAAAAAATCAAAATGCAAAATTTAGGTATCAAAAATTTTTCTTGAAAATTTTTGATGATTGTATTTTATTTAATTTTAACATTTTTAATTGTCATTTTGATATTTGATATTTACATTTTACATTTATATTATGCAAGTAAAAGCTAAAGGAAAATATTTAAGAATATCCAGTAAAAAGATGAGGCTGGTAACAGACCTAATTAGAGGAATGGACTTAAAAGATGCCTTAGATTCTTTAAATTTTGTTCCTAAAAAGTCAGCCCGTTTTATTAACAAGGTTTTAAAGTCAGCTTTAGCTAATGCAGAACATAATTTTGATTTAAAAAAAGAAAATCTTTTTATTAAAGAAATTTTTGTTAATGAAGGGCCTACTCTTAAGAGATGGAGGCCAAGAGCTTTTGGTCGGGCCGGACAGGTTCGTAAAAGAAGCTCACATTTAGAAATTATTTTAGGGGAAAAAATTCCTAGTTCAGAGACCAGATCTGTTAAAACAAAAATTAAAGAACCAATAATTGAATCTATTTCTAAAGATAAGATTGAAGAAAAAAAGCCGGTGGAAGAAACAGAAGAAGAAACGTTAAATCGACTTCAAGGAAAACATCAATCTAAACCAAATTATTACCAAAAAAAGGGTAAAGGGTTTAGAGGGAGTTTAAAAAAGATTTTTAGAAGAAAAACTATATAAAGAGCTTTGTCTGAAATTTGGAGAACTAGCGAACAAATTTCAGTAACAAAACCTTTACCCAGCACTTATTTTGCGAAGCAAAAACAAAATTTTATATATAACAAGATAAGATAGGTTTATTTCTCGCGAAAGAGCGTTAAAACACTCTTTCGCTAAGACTCACTTGGCAGAATAAGTGCTGGGTGCTCAAATTTGTAACGAAATTTCCTTCGTTACTTCGTAACTCGTAAATTTAGACAAATTTAGCATATGGGAAGAAAAGTAAATCCAAAAATTTTCCGTATTCCCTTAATCAGAGATTGGGAATCAAAGTGGTTTGCAAAAAAGCACGAATTTAAACGATTCTTAAAAGAGGATATACAGATTAGAGAGTTTTTATCAAAAAGACTAAAGAATTGTGGTATTTCTAATATTAGTATTGAAAGGTTGGCTAATATTATAAGAATCAGCATATCCACTGGTAAGCCTGGATTAATTATTGGTCGAGGAGGTCTTGATATTGAAAAATTAAAAAAAGAATTAAAAGTTTTTGTCAGCGATGGAATTGTTTTAGAAGTTAATGTTATTGAAGAGAAAAAACCAATGCTTTCCGCTGATGTGATTTTAGAAGGAGCAATTGCTGATTTAGAAAAAAGGTTTCCTTTCCGTCGAGTGATGAAAAAAGTTATTAGACAGGCTAAAACAAGCGAGGCCAAAGGAATGAAAATCATCCTTAGCGGACGTTTGGGGGGAGTTGAGATTTCTCGATCAGAAAAATTGATTTGGGGGAACTTACCGCTTCATACTTTGCGAGCAGACATTGATTATGCTCGTGGCACAGCCGCAACAACATATGGTTCAATCGGAGTTAAAATCTGGGTTTATCGAGGAGAAAAATTTAGTAATTCTGTCTGATATTTTTAAGTCCAGAGGACGTAGAAAATTCAGCTACAGAATTGCTACCCAGCACTTATTTTGCGAAACAGAAACAAAATTTTATATATATAACAAGGTAAAATAAGTTTATTTTTCGCGAAAGAGCGTTAAAACACTCTTTCGCCAAGACATACCTAGCAAAATAAGTGCTGGGTGCTCAAAAATTAATAAATTAATTTTTTTCGCATGTTAATGCCCAAGAAACAAAAGTATAGAAAGAGCCACAAAGGAAGAAGGAGAACAAAAAGTCAAGCAACAAGGGGAACTACGGTTAGTTTTGGTGATTTTGGATTAAAAACATTAGAGCATCGTTGGATCACTGCTCGTCAAATTGAGACGGTGCGCCGAACACTTACCCGAGTATTTAAAAAAAGAGGAAAGATTTGGATTAGAATTTTTCCTAATAAACCAGTTACGGCTAAAAGTTCAGAGATTCCTATGGGCGGGGGTAAAGGAGCGGTTGACCACTATGTCGTTGCGGTAAAACCAGGAATGATTCTTTTTGAGGTCACCGGAATTGATAAAGAATCGGCCCAAAAAGCGTTTAAAGCAGCTTCATATAAATTGCCAGTGAAAACTAAGTTTGTTAGCAAAGATAATATTTAAAAAATGAAGACAGAGGAACTTAAACCAAAAACAAAAAAAGAACTGGAAAGATTGTTAGAAGATTCTAGGGAAAAACTACGTAATCTACATTTTGATATTCAAATGAAGCAGTCAAAAAATGTAAGGGAAATAAGAAAAGCAAAGAAATTAATTGCTAAAATACTTACATTTATTAATCAAAAAAATTAATATGGCCAAAAAAAGATTTCAAGGAGTAGTGACTAGTGATAAGATGGATAAAACCATTGTTGTTATGATAAATCGGACAAAGGTGCATCCTATCTATAAAAAGAGATATCAGGTTAGTAAAAAATATAAAGTTCATGATCAGAAAAATGAAGCTAAAATTGGTGATCAAGTTACTTTTGAGGAATGCAGACCTTTGTCAAAAGATAAAAAGTGGAGATTAATAACGATTTTGTCTGAAAAAGCGAGCTCGTAGAGCGAAGGTTTTTTGGTAACAAAATCGTTACCCTGTTAAATAATTTCGCTAAAAGCGAAATTGCCGCAGGGCGGCATTTAACAGGGTGCTCAAAAATTAATAAATTAATTTTTTCGCATGATTCAACCGGAAACAAGACTAAAAGTTATTGATAACACTGGAGCTAAAGAAATACAGTGTATTCGCGTTTTAGGCGGTTATAGGAAGAGATATGCTCGTATTGGTGATATTATTACAGCGACAATTAAAAAAGCTGTTCCTCACACTTCAGTAAAAAAAGGAGAGGTGATTCATGCGGTTATTGTTAGAACAAAAAAAGAAACTCGTCGGGCCAATGGTGTTTATATCAGATTTGATGATAATGCCGCGGTGATTGTTGATAGAAAGACTAAAGAACCAAAAGGAGGTAGAGTTTTTAGTGTTGTTGCTAGAGAATTAAGAAAAAAAGGTTTTACCAAGATCGTCTCTTTAGCCCCCGAAGTACTTTAGTGATTTTATCTGATAAAATCGAGGCCGCCGGGCGAAGATTTTTCAGCTACAAAATCGCTACCCTGTTAAATAATTTCGCTTTTAGCGAAATTGCCGCAAAGCGGCATTTAACAGGGTGCTCAAAAATTAATAAATTAATTTTTTCGCATGAAAATAAAAAAAGGTGACACAGTACAAATAATTAATGGTAAAGATAAAGGAAAAAAGGGGAAAGTGATCCGATCTTTACTTAAAGAAGGCAAGATAGTTGTTGAGGGTTTAAATGTGGTAACTAAGCATGTTCGGCCAAAAAAATCTGGAGAAAAGGGACAAAGAATCAAGATGGCTACCCCTTTGTATGTTTCAAAGGTAATGTTGATTTGTCCTCATTGCAAAAAAAGAGTTAGAGTGGGATACAAAATTTTAACTGATAATAGAAAAAAAAGAATTTGTCGAAAATGTAAAGATATAATATAAAGGGCTTTGTCTAAATTTTGGAGTCCGAAGGGCGAACAAAATTTGGTAACAAAACCTTTACCCTGTTAAATAATTTCGCTTTTAGCGAAATTGCCGCAGGGCGGCATTTAACAGGGTGCTCATAATTGTAACGAAATTTATTTCGTTACGAGTAACTTATAAATTTCGATAATTATGGCAGATTTAAAGCAAATATATTTAAAAAAAGTTGTTCCAGAATTAGTCAAAAAATTTGATTATCAGAACAAGATGGCTGTTCCTAAGATAGAAAAAATTGTTGTTAATTCTGGATTAAGTCGTGGAACTACAGAGAAAAATTCTAAATATGTTGACATGGTTAGTCAGACAATTGCTAAAATTACAGGACAACAGCCAGTTAAAAATTTAGCAAAAAAATCAATTGCTGGTTTTAAAATTAGAGAAGGAATGCCAGTTGGCGTAAGTACAACTCTGCGAGGCCCGAAAATGTATAATTTTCTAGATAAATTAATTAATATTGCTTTACCAAGAATAAGAGATTTTAGAGGACTAAAAAAACAGAGTATTGATCAACAGGGTAATTTATCAATCGGTTTTAAAGAGCAGGTAGTTTTTCCAGAGATTAATCAGGAAAATCTTGAATCAACCCATGGTTTACAAGTAGTGATTACAACAACAACTCAAAGTAAAGAAAAGGCATTAGAATTATTTAAATTATTAGGATTTCCCTTTAGAAAAGAATAAATTTGACATATGGCAACTAAAGGACAAGTAGTTAAATCAAATAAAGAGCCTAAATATCGGACACGAAAAGTACGACGTTGTTGGCGTTGCGGAAGAAGACATGGCTATATGAGAGAATTTGATGTTTGTCGCATTTGCTTTAGAGAATTAGCAACTAAGGGGGCAATCCCAGGTATAAGAAAATCATCTTGGTAAGATAAAAATTCAAATATCAAAAATTAAAAATCAAAATGACATATCAAAATCTAAAATTAATAAATAATAAAAATTATCCCGAAGGGATACCTAAATTTTGCATTTTGCATTTTGCATTTTGCATTTAACGAAACGTTTATGACTGATCCAATTGCCGACATGCTAACAAGAGTTCGTAATGCTTTGGCTATTAAAAAACCAGAGATAGTTTTGCCTTATTCCAAGGTTAAGTTTAATATTGCTAAAGTATTAGAAAAAGAAAAATTGATTGAAAAAGTGGAAATAATTGATGCGGCGAAAAGTAAAACAGGATTTAAGCAGTTAAAAATTAAATTAAAGTACAATGAAGACAATCAACCAGTTATTGGTACTTTAAAAAGAATCAGCAGCCCAGGTCAACGTATTTATGTTAAAAAAGATAAAATTCCCAAAGTTTTAAATGGTTTGGGAATGAATATTTTATCTACCTCTAAAGGCTTAATGACCGGACAAGAAGCTAGAGAGAAGGGTTTAGGAGGAGAATTAATTTGTGAAATATGGTAACGCGATACCAATATACGAATGCATGCGAATGATACGAATAAAGCACACGAATAGTAAAACATAATGCTAATCTACGAATGTATGCGAATGCTACGAATTACGAATAAAGCGCGCAAATTATTATTCGCGTCATTCGCGTGAATTAGCGTATTAGTGTCGCTACTTTTAACACAACATGAATGCGCCCACACGAATATTAGTATAATCAGTATCCATTCGTATATTAGCATCGATTAAATTAATTCGTATATTAGCATCGATATTATTATGTCAAGAATTGGTAAAAAAATTATTTCTGTTCCAGAAAATGTTGAAATAAAAGTACAAGATCAACAGATTTTAGTCAAAGGGCCAAAAGGCGAATTAAAGCAATTTTTGCCAGATTTTGTTAAAATTGAAATAAAAGATAATCAATTGAAAGTTTTAGTTAAAAATCCTGAAGAAAAAGAACAAAAAGCTTGTTGGGGGACGTTTGCTAGTCTGATTTCTAATATGATTCAAGGGGTAACCCAAGGATTTAAAAAAAAACTAGAATTAGTAGGGGTGGGTTATCGGGCAGAAAAACAAGGAGATAAGATTATTCTTAATGTTGGTTTTTCCCATCCAGTAGAATATTTAGTTCCTAAAAATATTGAAGCAGACGTTGAACAAAGAACAATTATTATTCGGGGATTTGATAAACAGTTAGTAGGAGAAACAGCAGCACAGATTAGGAAGTTTAGAAAACCAGAACCATATAAGGGAAAGGGAATTAAATATTCCGATGAAGTAATTCGTCGAAAAGCTGGCAAAAAGGTTGCTGGAGCAGGAACATAGAAAAATCAAAAATCAAAAATCAAAAATCAAAATTATTTTATTAAAAAATCAAAAAAGAACAAGTTCCTCTCAAGCGAGAGTAAAATGGAAAACGTAAAAAGGAATTGCTGATTGCCGATTGTTGATTGTTTGGAAAGATAGACAAAGGTTTCAATTAGCAATTAACAATTAAGACTAGTTTTTAATTTTTACATTTTAATTTGTCATTTTACATTTTGATGGTTCGACTTTGCTCACCATCAATCCTGAGCGTAGTCGAAGGATTGATATTTAAATTTTACATTTTCTATGGCTGAAGTAAAAAAACAATTGCAGAGAGAAAAAAGACATCGCCGAGTTCGCGCAAAAATTAATGGGACAAGTGAATGTCCAAGACTCTGTGTTTTTAGAAGCAATAAATATATTTATGTGCAGTTGATTGATGATCAAAAAGGGATAACTTTATTATCTGTTACAGATAATAAACCAAAAACAAAATCTAAAACTAAAGAATCTTCAAATATAAATAGCGCCTTAGAGGTTGGAAAAATTTTAGCAAAAAAAGCTATTGAAAAGAAAATTAAAAAAATAGTTTTTGATCGTGGAGGATATAAGTATCATGGTCGAGTTAAGGCAATAGCGGAGGGAGCAAGGCAAGGTGGACTTAAGTTCTAAATCAAAAATCAAAAATCAAAAATCAAAATTATTTCATTAGAAAACTAAATAAGAACAAGTTCCTCGCAAGCGAGAGTAAAATGGAAAACATAAAAAAGAATTGCTGATTATTCGGAAAGATATACAAAAATGTCAATTAGCAATTAACAATTAAGATTAGTTTTTAATTTTTACATTTTAATTTGTCATTTTCCATTTTGATATTTAAATTTTACATTTTCTATGACAAAAGAAAAAAGAATAAAACGTAGGGAGTTGCCAGGAGTCAAAATTGAGCCAGAGTTTATTCAGCAATTAGTTGATTTAGCTAGAGTAACTAGAGTTGTTAAGGGAGGAAAACGTTTAAGTTTTCGTGCCTGTATGGTTATTGGAAATAAAAAAGGAGAAATTGGAATGGGATTAGCTAAAGGGACAGATGTCGCCGGAGCTATTCATAAAGCAGTTCGTAAGGCAAATAAAAATTTAATCAAAGTAACAATTGTTAATGATACTATCCCTCATTGGGTTAGAGTTAAGTATGGAGCGGCTCAAGTTTTATTACGACCAGCCAGAAAAGGCCATGGAATTGTCGCTGGAGGAGCTGTTAGAACAGTTTTATCTTTATCAGGTATTAGAAATGTTACCGCTAAAATTCTGGGGTCAAAGAGTAAAATGAACAATGTTAGAGCAACGATTAAAGCTTTACAGTCATTAAAAATTCCTAAGGTTTAAAATTATGACAGTTAAATTATCTAATTTAAAACCAGGGTCTAAGGCAAGACGCCGCTCAAGAAGAGTTGGCAGGGGAAATAATGCTTCTGATCCAGGCACTTATTCTGGCCGGGGCATGAAGGGACAAAGATCAAGATCTGGCGGAAAAAAGGGTCTTAAAATTAGAGGCCTAAGAAGAAACTTGAGAAGCATGCCAAAATTAAAGGGATTTAATAAAAGAAAGTCTTTAAGCATTAAACCAATAAGTTTGAAAGATTTAGAAAACAAATTCAAAGAAAATGAAATTGTTGATCTTGCTAAATTGGTTAAGAGTGGTTTAATTAAAAAGAAAGACCGTCGAGTTAAAATTTTAGCTCAAGGGAAGATAACAAAAAAATTAACTATTAAAGCTCATCAATTTTCAAAAGCGGTGGAAAAGGCTGTTAAAAAAGCAGGGGGAAAGATAGTGATTTTATCTGATAAAATAGAGCTTAAAAAGCGATAATTTTTCAGCTACAAAATCGCTACCCTGTTAAATAATTTCGCTTTTAGCGAAATTGCCACAGGGTGGCATTTAACAGGGTGCTCGAAAATTAATTAACATTAACTTTCTCGCATGTGGGGAAAAATAAGACAACTTTGGCAAATTAAAGATTTAAGAAACAGTCTTCTTTTTGTTATGGCCATGTTGATTATTTTTCGTATTGCCGCACATATTCCAGTCCCGGGAGTAAACTTAGATAATTTAAAAGATTTTTTCTCGCGCAATGAGATGTTGGGAATGTTAAATATCCTTTCTGGAGGAGCTATGTCTAATTTTTCCTTAGTGGCAATGGGTATTGCTCCTTATATCACTGCTTCAATTATTATGCAACTCTTAACTATGATTGTTCCCCGCTTAGAAGAACTTAGCAAAGAAGGAGCAAGTGGTTATCAAAAGATTAATCAATATTCTCGTTTATTAACAATTCCTTTGGCTATTCTACAGTCTTATGGAATGATTATGATTTTTAGCCAATCTAGCCAGCCAATTCTGGGTTCTTTATCAACTTTTGAATTAGCCAATGTTTTAATGGTTATGACTGCTGGGACAGTTTTTTTAATGTGGTTAGGAGAATTAATTACTGAAAAGAAAATTGGCAATGGTATTTCTTTGCTTATTTTTGCTGGAATTGTTGAACGAGTTCCTATTTCTATTCAGCAAACGATTGCTACTTTTTCTGCAGATCAAATTATTAATTTTTTAGTTTTAGTAGGTTTAGCTTTAGTGACAATTGCTGGAGTGGTAATTATTACAGAAGGTCAGCGCAATATTCCAGTTACTTATGCCCGACGCATTCGTGGTCATCGTATGTATGGCGGAACAGATACTTATTTACCGATGAAGGTTAATCAGGCGGGCATGATTCCTATTATTTTTGCCATTTCTATTGTTCTTTTTCCAGGTTTAATAGGGCAACTTTTAGCCAGATCAGGTTCAACTTTTATAGCTAAGTTTGGTCAAATTTTAATGGGAATTACTCAAAATCAACTTATTTATGGTTTGTTATATTTTACTTTAGTGGTCGCTTTTACTTATTTTTATACTAGTATTATTTTTCATCCAAAACAAATAGCTGACAATTTACAAAAGCAAGGAGGTTTTGTTCCTGGTTTAAGACCGGGCGAGCCAACAGCTAATTACTTGTCCACAGTTAGTGTTCGTATTATGCTTGCCGGAGCTTTGTCTTTAGGGCTCATTGCTGTTTTGCCCATTATTACCCAAAATGTTTTTAGACTTTCTACTTTTGTTGTTGGCGGAGCAGCTATTTTAATTGTCGTGAGCGTGGTTTTAGAGTCTGTTAAACAAATTCAAGCCCAGATTGCAATGCATGAATATGAGGGTTTAGGTTAGAAAAATCAAAAATTAAATATCAAAAATCAAAATTATTTTATTAGAAAATTAAATAGGAACAAGTTCCTCGCAAGCGAGAGCAAAATGGAAAACATAAAAAGGAATTGCTGATTGCTGATTGCCGATTGTTGATTGTTTGGAAAGATAGACAAAGGTTTCAATTAGCAATTAATAGCTAAGAATAGTTTTTAATTTTTACATTTTAATTTGTCATTTTCCATTTTGATATTTACATTTTGCATTTGACCGAGTGTTAACGAGGAAATATGATTAAAAAGAATTTTAATTTAATTATTCTGGGACCAGCTGGTTCAGGCAAGGGAACACAAGCTCATTTGTTAATCAAAGAGTTTAGTATGAAAACAATTGAGATGGGAGAATTGGTCAGAGGAGCAGCCAAGGAAAAAACAAAACAGGCTAAATTAATTGCTTGGATGCATGACGTGGGCATGCATTTTTCAGATGATTTTATTTTTAATCTTTTTGAAAAAAACGTTAAAAAGCTTAATAAAAAATATAAGCTTTTAGTTGACGGATATCCAAGAACAGCTGGACAAGCTTGGGATTTGCAAAGAATTTTAAAAAAATATTATAAAAACAGGCCAAGCTTAGCCATTTGGATCAATGTTAGCGATAAAGAATCTTTAAAAAGATTGCTGAGTCGAGCCCTTTGTTCTAAATGTGGCAAGATTTTTCCTAATCGAAAAATTAAAAAATGCCCAGATTGCGGCGGTTTAGTTAAAGTCAGGGGTTATGATAAAGACAAAAAAGCAATTCAAAAAAGATTAGATTGGTTTCATGATCATGTAGTTCCAGCTATTGAGTTTTATAAACAGCGTAAAATGTTAGTTCAGGTTAATGGAGAGCAGTCAGTAGAAAAAGTTTTTAAAGAAACTTTAAGAAAAATAAATCGATACCAATATACGAATGCATACTAATTATACTAATCATTATTTGAATCATTTTTATTTGTATTATTAGTATGAATTTGTATATTAGCATTGCATTATGATTCCCATTAAAACAGAAAAAGAAATTGAAATCATGCGTCAGGCAGGTCAGATTTTGTCTGATGTTATAAAAAAAATCGTCCCGTATGTTTGTCGGGGCGTTTCTACTTTAGAATTAGACCAATTGGCAGAGAAATTAATTTATCAAGCTGGAGCCAAGCCAGGATTTAAAGGATATAGTGACAAAAAGAAGATTTATCCGGCTACACTTTGCACTTCAATTAATGAACATGTAGTTCATACTATTCCCAAGAGAAATAAATTTTTAAAAGATGGTGATATTATTAGCCTGGATTGCGGGGTAAAATATAAGGGATATTATTCAGATATGGCCATAACTGTAGCCGTAGGAAAAATTCCTTATAAAACCAAAGAGTTAATTAAAACAACTAAAGAAGCATTAGAGGTGGCCATTAAAAACATAAAAGAAGGGGTTTATTTAGGCGATATTTCTCATTTGATTCAATCTTTTGTTGAAAAAAAAGGGTTTTCAGTGGTGCGCCAGCTTTCTGGACATGGTATTGGCAAAGAACTTCATGAAAAACCAACTATTTTAAATTATGGCAAAAAAGGAACAGGTCCTATTTTAAAATCAGGCATGGTTTTAGCCTTTGAACCCATGGTTAATATGGGGGACTGGCCAGTTAAAACACTTAAAGATGGCTGGACTATTGTTACAGAAGATGGAAGTTTGTCGGCTCATTTTGAACATACTATTTTAGTGACAAAAAAAGGGGCTGAAGTTTTAACAAAAATGTAACTTTTTAAATGAAATTTTTAGGTATTGATCCAGGAAAAAGATATATTGGATTAGCCATGGCTGATGACCAAGTAAAAATAGCTATGCCTTATCAGGTTTTAGATATGAATGACCATGAATCTTTGTTTAAAGAATTAGAAAAAATTGTAGCTAAGGAAAAAATACAAAAAATTATTGTTGGTTATCCAATTGGTATGTCGGGAAAACCAACAGAGCAAACCAAGATAACAGAACAATTTATAAGACAGTTAAAAAAACAGGTCAACCCTGTTAAATCCCGCAAAGCGGGAATTTCGCCAAAGGCGAAATTATTTAACAGGGTAAATATTCCAATAATTAGATTTGACGAAAGATTAAGCTCAAAAATGGCTGACAAGCTGTCATCTGGTCAGAAGCAGAATCACGCTGTAGCCGCTAATATTATTCTACAAGATTATTTAGACAAAAATTAAATTATGATTTTTATTATTTTTTTTCTCAGTCTTGCTTTGGCAATTATTTTGACTCCTTTGGTTCGTAGTTTGGCAATAAAGTTAAATGTGGTTGATGTTTTTGGAAAATCAGAAAGAAAGATTCACAAAAAAACCACTCCTCTTTTGGGCGGTTTAGTGATATTTCTTTCTTTTTTTATTATTCTTTTTATTGCTAAACAAACTGCTTGGTGGCCTGCAGGCAAGGTTTTAGACAAACATTTAATCGGTTTGTTTTTAGCAGGTAGTTTGTTGATGATAGGAGGTTTTTTAGATGATAA
Organism: Patescibacteria group bacterium; assembly: GCA_018896315.1. GTDB lineage: Bacteria > Patescibacteriota > Patescibacteriia > UBA2591 > UBA6264 > JAHIMV01. Next base: position 40,383 of record JAHIMV010000081.1, read on the forward strand.
ATATAATTTAAAACCTGTTCAACAACTTATTTGGCCTATTTTAGCTTGTCTTGTTGTTATTATTAGTGGAATAGGCATTGAGTATATTAATAATCCTTTTGGCACTGGCTATCTGCACCTTGATAATATAAAAATAGAGTTGATTCGATTAAAAGGAATGCCATATTATTTTACTCCTTGGGCTGATTTAGTTACTTTTTTCTGGTTAATGATTTTAATGTATTCAACTAAATTACTTGATGGCCTGGACGGTTTGGTATCAGGAATAACAGTTATTGGCGCTTTGGTTATTGCCGGACTTTGTTTTTTTACTGAATTTTATCAGCCTGATGTTGGATTAATGAGTTTGATTTTGGCTGGAGCAGGATTAGGGTTTTTATTTTTTAATTTCCACCCAGCTAAGATTTTTTTAGGAGAAGGAGGTAGTCTTTTTGCCGGATTTATGTTAGGATCTTTGGCCATAATTTCAGGAAGCAAAGTGGCAACCACATTTTTAATTTTAGGGCTGGCTATTATTGATTTAATTAGCGTCGTAATTCAAAGAACAGTAATTGAACGTCATTCTCCTTTTAAAGGTGATAAAAAACATTTTCATTTTCGTTTATTAGAAATTGGTTTTTCTCACCGCTTGGCAGTCATTTTTTACTGGTCTATTGCCTTGATATTTGGCTTAACTACTTTATTTTTACAAACAAAAGGTAAAATTATTTCTTTGATTATTTTAATTGTTTTTGGCATAAGCTTGATTAATTTATATTCTTTTAGAAGAAAAAAGTGTTAAAAATTAATTTTTTAGTCTTTTTTGGAGTAAAAGAAAGAGAAAATTCTAAAAATCCCCATCTTTTTGGGGATTTTGCCTTTTAAAATATTGCGTTGACAATCAATAAAATACAACATATAATAATAATAATATATTTAAGGCTATGGATAATATAAATCAAGAAAAAATACCTCAACCTGAGGATGAAATAGTGCTTTTTGCCGAGACTAATTATCGGAATATTCGGAAAAAATTTGGGATTAAGACCAATGACAGGCGTCGGCATATGTATTTAATTGGTAAAACTGGAACTGGAAAAACTACAGCCATGGAGAATATGGCGCTTCAAGATATTCAGGCTGGTAGAGGAGTGGTTTTTATTGATCCCCATGGTGAGTCAGTTGAAAAAATTTTAAATTTTATTCCTCCAAACCGAATTAATGACACTGTTTATTTTAATCCAGCTGACGTAGAATATCCCTTTGCCTTTAATGTTTTGGAGAGCGTTGGTCCTGAGCATAAGCATTTAGTCGCTTCTGGCTTGGTTGGAGTATTTAAAAAGATTTGGGCAGATTCTTGGGGGCCAAGATTAGAATATGTTCTTAGAAATACTATTCTTGCTTTACTTGAATATCCAGGCAGTACGCTTTTGGGCATAATGCGTATTTTGGTTGATAAAGACTTTAGGAAAAAAGTGGTTGACCGTTTAACAGATCCAGTAGTTAAATCATTCTGGGTTGATGAATATCCAAGATATCCTGAAAGATTGCGTGCCGAGGCTATTGCTCCTATTCAAAATAAGGTGGGACAATTTTTATCTACTTCGTTAATCAGAAATATTGTTGGTCAAGTTCGTTCTAAAATAAATTTGCGCGAAATTATGGACGAAGGAAAGATTTTAATCATGAATCTTTCTAAAGGAAGAATAGGGGAAGATGCTTCAGCTCTATTGGGGGCAATGATGATTACCAAAATTCAAATGGCAGCTATGAGTCGTGTTGATATTCCTGAAGATAAAAGAAGAGATTTTTATCTTTATGTAGATGAATTTCAGAATTTTGCTACTGACTCATTTGCTGATATCCTTTCAGAAGCCAGAAAATATCGCCTTAATTTAATTATTGGCCATCAATACGTTGGTCAATTAACCCTAGATAGCACAAAAGTGAGAGATGCTGTTTTTGGCAATGTCGGAACAATGGTAGCCTTTAGAGTGGGAGCTGAAGACGCGGAATTTTTAGCTAAAGAATTTTTTCCTCGTTTTGATGAAACAGATTTAGTTGATTTAGATCAGTATAATATTTACGTTAAATTAATGATTGATGGAATTACTTCTGAACCATTTTCTGCTGTTACTCTACCACCTATTTCTAACCCGCAAAATTGTGAAGATAAAATTATTAAGATTTCTCGTGAGAGATATGCTGAGCCCAAAAAGGTCGTTGAAGAAAAAATTGCTCGTTGGAGTGGCGTAATTAAAACTGGACAAGGATTGCCTCAGCCATACCCAGATAAATATGAAGCAAAATGTGATGGATGTGGAGTTGAAATCAACGTCCCTTTTATTCCTGATGGTTTAAGGCCTGTCTATTGTAAAAAATGTTTAAAAAAAGCTCGACAAACAGAAAGACCATTAGAAAATATTTCTTTAAAACAGGCAATTAAAAAAGGCCCAGTTTCTTTTAGAAAATAGCAATACGAATTAATGCGAATTAAGCATACGAATACTACTAATTATTTATATACTATTCGTAATATTCTTATGAAAATAGCATACATATTATTAGCATTGCGCCTTTATTCGTAGTATTCGCATGTATTTGTAGATTAGTATTACTACATGAGAAAAATCCTTTTGTTTAGTATTTCTTTATTGTTTGGTTTAAGTCTGGCTGTTTGGATTTATACTCATATTGATTTAAGGGATGTTTTTTTGCGTTTTGGCTTTTTAGCTTGGTGGCAAATAATCGTCCTTTTTGCTTTGACATTAACCAAACTTATAATTTGGATTTTCCGGTGGAAGTTAATACTAAAAGCTATGGGCTTTGGTGAATTGCCTTTTAAGAGTTTAGCTGGAGCTCGTTTAGGTGAAATGGCTTTAAGCTATTTAACACCAGGTATTTACTATGGAGGAGAGATAGTTAGGGTTTTTGCTTTAAAAAAGAGCACAAATATTCCTATATCGCAAGGAATAGTTTCTGTTATTTCAGATAGAATAATTGAAATTTTTGCTTTTAGTATTTTTGCTTTTTTAGGGGTATTTGTCTTATTTTTTCAAAAAAATCTGTTTGGAGGCCTTTTTTTTACAATTCTTGGTTTTTTACCTTTGATTTTAGTAGCTTTAATTTTTAGGCTA
>JAHIMV010000082.1 GCA_018896315.1 Patescibacteria group bacterium
GAAGGAGAAGAAGGGATAAAAAAAGCAAGAGAACAAAATCCAGATCTAATTCTTTCTGATTTGGTTATGCCTCATAGAAATGGTTTTGAAACATTAGAACAAATAAAAAAAGATAAACAATTAAAAAATATTCCTATCATTATTCTTTCTAACTTAGGCCAAGAATCAGATATTAAAAAAATTAAAGAATTAGGAGCTGTCGATTATTTAATTAAGTCTGATTTTAAAATAAAAGAAGTTGTAGAGAAAATAAATTTCCATTTAGCTAAGTTAAAAAAATAAAAAGAAAAATAGAGCATGTTTTTAAAATATTTTAAAAAAGTAAGGCTAAATCTAACAACTAAATTTGTTGTTTTGTTCTTGACTATTTCTTTAGTTCCCTTGATTATTGCTGTTTATATCAGTTATGACAGTTCGCGAAAGGTTTTAGAAGAAAAAGCAGCTTATCAGCTTTATCAAATTTCTGACAATAAAGTCTATCAAATTGATAAATATTTTTCAGAAGCAAAAAAAGCTGTTGCTGTTTTAGCGCGAATGCCAAGTACTATTAGTTCTATGGAGAAATTTAACCAGGCTTTTCAGGAACATCAAACAAATTCTTTAGAATATCTTGTCATTGATAAAGAATTAAGAGCTATTTTATTATATTTTCAAGAGGCATCTAAATATGATGATCTCTTTTTCATTTCCCCTGAAGGAAATTTAACTTTTTCTACCGTGCAAAAACATGCCTCAGGAATAAATTATCTTACTGATTTAAAAGCCAATCCTGATTTAACGGCTATTCTTAAAAGTACGATTGCTTTATTAGAAACAAAAATATCAACCTTTAAGCTGATCAAAGGCGATAAAATTAGAGCTTATATCACATCTCCAGTGTCTAATGAAGGAAAATTTATTGGCGTGATAGGAGTTCAAATTAACAATGAAGGAATTTATGATGTTATAAAAGATTATACTGGTTTAGGAAAAACAGGGGAGATTGTCTTAGTCGCCAGATTAGAAGATCAAATAACCCTTGTTGCTCCGTCAAGGCATGATCCAGAAGGAGCATTTGAAACAAGTGTTGAATTAGGGTCTAACCACGGGATTGCTCTTCAAAAAGCTGTGCAAAGAGAAAAAAGCTGGGGAATAACCACTGATTACAAAGGAGAAAAGGTTTTAGCTACTTGGCGTTATCTGCCTAATTATCAATGGGGCTTAGTAGTAAAAATGAACGCAGATGAAATATTAAAAACAGCTAATGAGTTAAAAGACAGGCTAGCCGTTGTTGGGACAATACTTTTAATAATGATTATTTTGATTACGGTTCTGATGGCTCGTTCTGTTTCCGGACCAATTAAAAAATTAACTAAAGTAGCAGCGACAATTTCTAAGGGTAATCTCTTGGCTCGGGCAAGAATAAATACAAAAGATGAAATTGAAGAATTGGCTAATTCTTTTAATCAAATGACTGATAATCTTTTAAAAACCCAAAGCAGATTAAAAGAAAAAAGTGAACAATTAGCTATAAATCTTGGGCAAATAGAAATACAAAACAAAGAGCTGGAACAAGAAAAGAATAAAGTCAGTCAAGAAAAAGATAAATTAAATGCTATTCTTTATGGGATTGGCGATGGTGTCTTTGTTGTTGATCCAGATTATAAGATCATGATTTTTAATCAAGAAGCCGAAATTATTTCTGGAATTACATATAAGGAAGCTACTGGTAAGAGATATGATCATGTTCTTAATTTTATCTCTGAAAAAAATGGAAAATCAAATGGTAAATTTATTCGAGAAGCAATAAACAGTGGAGAGATTAGAGAAACCAGTTTTGATACTGTTTTAGTTAAAAAAGATAACGAAAAAATTCCTGTTGCCGGTAGTGCGGCTCCCTTAAAAGATTCTGATGGTAATGTAATAAGTTGTGTAGTTGTTTTTCGTGATGTGTCCAAAGAAAGGGAAATTGATCAAGCCAAAACTGAATTTGTTTCTTTAGCTTCCCATCAATTAAGAACACCCCTTTCTACTGTAAGCTGGTATGCAGAAATGCTTTTAGATGAGGATGTGGGAAAAATTAATAAAGATCAAAAAAAATATTTACAAGCCCTTTATGATGCTAATCACCGCATGGTGGAATTGGTTAATGCTCTTTTAAATGTTTCTCGGATTGAATTAGGAACTTTTGCTATTGATCCTGAGCCGATTAAATTTCTTGAAATTGCTGATAGTGTTATAAAAGAACAAACTCAACAAATTAAAGAAAAAGGATTAAAAATTGAAAAAAATTATGCTATTGATCTGCCCATTATTAACGCTGACCCTCGACTCTTAAGAATTATTTTACAAAACTTAATTTCCAATGCTGTCAAATATACTCCGGAAAAGGGAAGTATTACTATTGAAATTAGTAAAAAGGATTCAGATATTTTAGTTAAAGTAAAAGATACCGGTTATGGTATTCCCAAGTCTCAACAATCAAAAATATTTAATAAGTTGTTCCGAGCTGATAATGTTTTAAACAAAGATTGTGATGGAACTGGTCTTGGCCTTTATATTGTCAAATCAGTGGTTGAACAGTCGGGCGGCAAAATCTGGTTTGAATCTGAAGAAAACGAAGGAACAACTTTTTTTACCACTATTCCTTTAATAGGAATGAAAAAGAAAAAAGGAGTTAAAGTCTTAGCTAGTTAAAATATTTAAATAATTTTTTACTTAAAATAACTATGTCAACACAAAACAAAAAAGTCCTTATTGTTGAGGACGAAACATCTTTGCGACAAGCTATTTTTGACAAATTTGAACGTGAAGGTTTTCAAACTTTCCAAGGAAAAGATGGAGAAGAAGGCTTAAATATTGCTTTAAAAGAACATCCTGATATTATTCTTTTAGATATTATTATGCCTCAAGTTGATGGTTTAACTATGCTTAAAACCTTAAGAAAAGATGAGTGGGGGAAAAATGCGCAGGTTCTTCTTCTTACTAACTTAAATGATGCTGAATATGTAGCTACTGCAATGGAAAGCGGGGTTTTTGATTTCTTGGTTAAAAGTGATTGGAAACTTGATGATTTAGTTGTAAGGGTCAAAGAAAAATTAGGAATTGTTTAAAACTTAAAATTAATATGGCTGAAGAAAAAAAAGTTAAAATTGCTTTAGTTGAAGATGAAAAGTTTTTATTAGGGGCAATGAGAGACAAGCTGGAGAGAGAGGGCTTTGATGTTTATACGGCGACTAATGGTGAAATTGGATTGGAAATAATTAAAAAAGAAAAACCTGCTTTGATTTTACTAGATTTAATTATGCCGATAAAAAGTGGTTTTGATGTTTTAGAAGAATTGCAAAAAGATGGTGAATTAAAAAAAATCCCAGTAATTATTCTGTCTAATCTGGGTCAAGAATTAGACGTTAAAAAAGGTAAAGAATTAGGAGCAACTGACTATTTAATCAAAGCGGATTTTAAAATGAAAGAAGTAATTGCCAAAGTAAGAGAACATCTTAAATAATATTTTAAATTTATTAAGCATGGAAATTCCTTTGGAAAAATTAAAAGAACTTCTAACGGGGCCAGGTCATATTCCTGAAAATGAATTTAATGATGCTGTTAAAAAAGCTAAGGCAGAAA
>JAHIMV010000083.1 GCA_018896315.1 Patescibacteria group bacterium
AAAGGTTACTTGGGTTCCAGATGATTTATTGACTAAGTTCAATTATGATATGGGCTCAAACCTTAGTTCATCTTCTACTCATCCAAATGGCGTTGTCTTCCAATATTCTGGTTCAACCCAGAAATATGTTATTGAAGACGGCAAAAAGCGCGCTCTTTCAGAAGCCGCTTTTACAGCCAATCGTTACAGAGCAGTAGATGTTCTTACTCTTGACACTGATGAAACCTATGCCGATGGCACAAGTATCACTGGTGTTGAATCAGGAATATTAACTCCTGGTTGGCTCGGTGTTACACCTGCAACAACCGCTTTAACAGCGAGCTTGTATAATTCACCAGCTTCTACCACTATTCCAAATAAAGCCACTAATGTTTCTATTCTAAGGTTTAAATTAACGGCTGGTTCTTCAGCTACTAGTGTTGCCGGTCTAACATTTAAGAGAACGGATTTAGGCGCTACTACTGATTGGAATACCCTTTATGTTTATGAGGGTAATGATTGTCTTACGCCTACTGGCCGAAGTTTAACTTCAGATGATCATTTGGTAGAATTTACTGCTTTAGGTCTTTCAATCGCCGCTAACACCTCTAAAACAATTGAGCTGCGCGGAGACCTTAAAACTGCTGGCGCTACCGCTAACAGTCGCCATGCTTTCCAGTTAACTGCGGTAGATACTTCTGCTACAGTTAGTGGCTTGCCACTTACTGGTAATGTTATGGTTGTCGGTTCAGTTAATGTGACTACAGCTGTTCTTAGCGCAGGCACAGCGCCAATCAATCCTTCAGTCGGCGCTCAAGCAGTTGAAATCGCCGCCTTTAAGATTCAGGCTAATGGTGATAATGATCTTACTTTTAGCCAGGCAGTATTTACCTTTACTGGAACCATATCAAGAAGTGATATTACCAACATTAATCTTTATTTGCTTGGTGAAACCACTTCTTTAGCCAGCGTTTCTAGTATTAGTTCTAATGATACCTTTACTTTAACGCTTGCTTCTCCTTATGTCATTACCAAAGGTCAGACCAAAAACTTTACAATGAAAGCTGATTTAGCCGGTGAAGTTGGCCGAACCTTAAAAATGTATATTGAGGAAACCTATCACTTAGCAGTCAGCGATAATCAATATGATTTTGGAGCCGCTATTACCAATACTTTTGACACGACTCAGGGAACTACTTTGACCTTACAAGGCGGTGAGATTACCATGACTGATAATGGTCCTATTGCTAATGAGATTGCTCAAAATCAGCAGGATGTGGTTTTGACAAAGGTTGCTATAACTTCTGAAAGAAATGTTGAAGTTCGCAAAATGTTTGTCACCCTTGCCGGAACTGTTGCAACAGCTAACCCAACTGATGGTATCAGCGACTTAAGAATTAAGGACGAAGACACTGGTCAAACCTTAATGACCACTACTGCTGTTCCAACCACGGCAACAACTATTAATAAGGATTATTTAATGGCAGGCACCTTTAACTTAACTGCCGGTGTCACTCGTAATTTAACAATTACGGTTGATGTTGGAGTTGACGCAGGTAATGCGCTTAATGCTTTATATCTTTCTGCTGACTTAAAAATAGTTGACCGTAGCAATGATACAGTTGCTACTAACGCCACAGACGAAGAAGCTCAAATAAGAGACGTTGCTACTGGTGATTGGGTTCTTGTAGCTGATATTATTCCATATACCATTAGTGGTGAAAACATGACAGTTCAAACACCTGCTTTAACCATGGCTGCGGCCTCAACCCCAGTCAGCGGTTTAACAGTTGTTAAAGGCGCTACAAAAGTTGACGGTATCGGCATTATCTTTACCGCTGGCGATGCTTCTGCTATTTCTATTAGGCAGTTTGCAGTTCGCGTTTATGTCAATTCAGCAAATACTTTCCTCTCCGGTGGCGAAGATGCTTCACCAACCGGTGAAGTTACCACTGTTTATCTTTATGACGGTGATACTTTATTGAAATCAAAGAGCATTAGTATTACTGCTGCTACTCATGACTATGGCGCTGCTACTTTTGACGGACTTAGTGTCTCAGTTCCAGCTGGTTCCACTAAGAAATTAGTGGTTAAGTATGATGTTAACGCCAGTTTAGCCTCTGCTGTTTATGTAGCCGTTGGTGTTGAAGAGTCAACTGTTACCGCTTATGATAGCGAAGGTGATACAGTAACCGTTACTGATAATCACGTTAATTATTATACTGATAACACCAGTGTTCCAACACATTACACCTATCTTAAGACCGGCGGCGCGTTAGCCATGGCTCAGGATGCGTCAACACCTGATTCTGCCATTGTTATTGCTGGCGCCAGCGATGTGGTTATGTCCAAGATTAAATTTACTGCCACTAATGAAGATTGGACTGTTAATAAATTAAGAGTTGAACTTCCCATCACAGCTAATGAAAGCAGTATTTCAACTGTTAAGATTTCCTATGTAAGCGGTGCTTCAACTATTACCACTTCTGGTCCTTTAGCTGGCGGTTATGTTAAATTCACTAATCTTAACTGGTTAATTGAAAAAGATACTGAAAAGATATTAACCATTAGCGTTGATTTAGCCGATATTAATCCAAACATTGCAACGACTGGCCGCGATCTTAAGATTGGTCTTGATTGTTCCCTTGCAACCGATGATTGTGAAGCCGTTGGCTCATCATCAACTATTCTTGGCGCTGTAAATGCTGATTTAAGCGATGTAGATGGTAAATCCATGTATCTTAGAAAGAGTATGCCAACTGTAGCTGCCGCAACAGCTGAAACAGCTTTGAGTTCTAAATCAGATGCTATTGTTCATGCCTTTACAGTTACCGCTAGTTCATCTGGTCCAATTACTGTAAAGAAATTCAAATGGGACGTTAACATCGGTGATATTGACGCTGGTGGTGAATTAAAAGTTGATAACTGGAAGATCTATAAAAGTGGTTCTGCTACTGCTCTTGCTGGTCTTTGGTCAAATGGAACAACTACCAGTACAACTGGAGTTACTCCTCAACTTAGTAGTTCAGGATATGTAATAGTTGAACTTGATAGTGAAGTTGAAATCGCTGCCAATGAAACCAAGACCTTTACTTTGAAAGCCAAAGTTCAGGGAGTGGAAGTAAACGATAGTCTCGGAATTAGTTTAGATGCTGACGGAGATACTACTAATTTAACTGGTGGTTTAATTAGCCATGACACAGAAGGAGTTAAGCTTTATGATGGGGCAACCCAATCATCTGTTGAATTCCTTTGGTCTGATAAGGCTCGTGGTGTAAATCACGCTGCAACAATGCAGAGTACTTATCTTGACTGGTCAAATGGTTATTTACTTACTATCTTCCCAGTTTCTAACAACATGTCACAATAGACAATTGAAATAACGTTTTAGCTATAGCGTTAAAATGGCTCACAGTGAAATAATATAATAAAAATATTAGTTTCATGGTTAACCTTTAGAGGTTAACACCAAAGTCCCCTTAATAGGGGACTTTGGCTTTAATGGAATGTTTCCAAACGCCCGGGGCCTTTGTTTATGTTTTATCGGCCTCTGAAAAATATAAAAAATCTGTTGACATCCGATGTCAACACAGACAGAACATAACGTTTTAGCCATAGCGTTTAAATGGCCACAATGAAATAATAAAAAGTCTGTTGACATCGGATGTCAACAGACAAATTGCAACACAGATAGAACATTTTAAATTGGGGTCTGGCCCCATTTTTTGCCCTTTGGAAACGCTTTGTTTATGTGGGTTACAGAGCGGTTTTTTTAATTTAGTACTTTTAGACGCAATTTTCTCCTTATTTTAAGTTTAGGAGCTCTCGGCCCTCAATAAAAAGTTTAGAGCAAAAAAGTTCAGAGGCCGAGCCTCTGAAACTAAAAGTTATCCACAATATATATCTTGACATGTATAATTTAGTATATACAATTATTAGGGGAAACTAAAAATCTAATTTGTATTAATTTCTAACGGGGTGAATATTTTAGAGAAAGCAGTCAAATTTGAATGGGACAAAGCTAATAGAAATAAAAATTTTGTAAAACATGGTGTAACAGATGGAGAATGCGAAGAAGTATTTTTTGATAGCAATAAGAAGACACTAAAAGATATTTACCATTCAAACAAAGAGTCTCGATATATTCTTATTGGGCAAACTAAACTACATAGACTATTATTTATAGTTTTTACTATAAGAAAAAATAAAATTCGCGTTATTTCGGCGCGCGATCTTAATAAAAAAGAAAAACAATTACATGAAACAACTTAAAATTCCAAAATTTAAAAATGAAGATGAGGAACGAAAATTCTGGTCTAAACTTGATTTATCTCAATATTTTGAACCAGCTGATTTTTCTTCAATTGCTTTTCCAAATCTCAAGCCTTCATCCCGGTCAATAGCTATACGTATACCAGAATACATTTTAATACGACTTAAAGAGCAGGCTAATGAACTTGATATTCCTTATCAATCACTTATGAAGCAATATATTGCGAAAGGACTGCTCCAAAAGTCTTCAAAATAAGAGGACCCGAGCTTCATAAAAAGTCTGTTGACATCGGATGTCAACAGACAAATTGCAACACAGATAGAACAGCGGTTAATCGGAATCGGAGCGCGTGTCCACCTCTGGCGGGTTAAAAACCGATTCGTCTAATCAGCGTTATCTGATTCATAAACAGGGCGCTGGCAATAAAAGCCAGCGGCCCTGTTTTTATCACTTAGACACACTTAGACACTCGGTGTCTAAGTAAGTTTCATTAAACCGATTCAAAATTATAGATATAATAAAAATATTAGTTTCATTACCAAAGTCCCCTTAACAGGGGACTTTGGCTTTTTAAGCTGTCTTTTTTATATATAAGTTTCACTTAGACACTCGGTGTCTAAGTGATCTAGGTGAGAAAAAAGGTGTTAAACGATTTGCGTCATCTACACATTTTGTTATAATATTACTTAGACACTCGGTGTCTAAGTAGTGTCTAGGTAATAATAAATATAAATTATACCACTATGAGAAAAGTTAAATTTGTTAACGAAGAATATTATCATATTTATAATCGCGGAGTAGATAAGCGTACAATTTTTCAAGACTTAAATGACATAGATCGATTTTTTCAAGGCATGCAAGAATTTAATGTTATTGAATCAATAGGCAGTATTTATGTAAATACATTCCGTAAAAACAAACTTAGACACCGAGTGTCTAAGGATGAGAAGTTGGTTGATTTTGTTTGTTATTGTTTGATTCCAAATCATTATCACTTTATATTACAACAGCTCATTGATAAAGGTATAGAGAAATTTATGCATAAACTCGGGATGGGCCATGCAAAATTTTTTAATAGTAAATATAAGAGAAGCGGAGCATTATTTCAAGGGAAGTTTAAAGCAATTCATGTAGATTCAAATGAATATTTATTGCATTTGAGCGCTTATGTTAATTTAAATTATAAAGTTCATAATTGGGAACAAAAGTTTGGGAACCGAGTTCCCAAACTAATACGATCAAGTTGGGAAGAATATATAGGAGAAAATAAGGAAAATTTTTGTAAAAAGGATATTATTTTAGATCAATTTGGCAGTGGTTTAGATTATAAAAAATTTGCAGAGGATTCTTTAGAAAGTATTAAGGAGAATAAAGAAATCAAAAAATTTTTATTAGAATGAAAATTTAGGTATTGACAAAAAGTGATTTTTGTGCTTAAATAGAAGCATGAGAGTAAAAAAGAGCAACGTAATAATTTTAATTATTACTTTTTTTCTTTTTACCACCTTATTACCTAAGGCGGTTTTTGCGTTGGCTGCGCCAATTGAACAGTCTTATAAATGTTATACTTTCCGTTCTTCAAGGTCATGTGATGCTGCTCGCAGCACAGTTGAACAAGAAGATGATGTTATTTTGTTAAGGCAGGAAAATGATGTTTATTCTACTTCTGGTGTTTGTTGGACAGGAGAAATTAGATTTAGTAAAGATATTTATTCTATAACTCCTAGCGGTGTATATCTTATGCCAAATGGAACACAAGTTAAGGTTTTTGTAAAATTTGAAGATTCAATAAAAGAATATTCCTTGCCATGGAATACAGCTTATGAGCCTAAAGAGCCAGTGAGAAAATTGCGTTTAAAAATATTTTTATCTACTAATAACCAAGATGTTTCGCCAAGTGTGGAAGAGATTTGTTTAAATGTAAAACTACAAGATCGTTCTGAAAAAGGAATTGAAGGAAGAGATAATACTAGGGTTTCTGAATTGAAAAGAACTAAAAGAGTTTTAGACAATTATTATAATGATTTTAATAGCTATCCTGTGGTTAATATCAAAACAAGAGATAAAGATGGGCAATGGAGGTTTTTAAAAGATGTTTTAGACGCTGCTTCACTTAGTCGTAGGGAAAATTATACCAGTGGTTTTGTCAATCAACCCCAAGGAGTTGATGATGAGTATAAATATGGATATTTGACTGGCAGTTCAGGTTTTCATTATTTACTTTGGACTAAATTAGAAGATATTAATTCAAAGCATTTTCAAGACTCTTGGCAAGGACAAATTTTAGGGGTAGATTGTACTCCACCGAATTATTGTATTTATTCAAAATCTGATTATGTGGCAGATCCTCTTTTGCAATATTTTGAAGAAGATAAAAGAACGAATAAAATTGAACAAGCTGAATTTATTAAAACAGATAATAGCCCTCAAGTTTGGCTTAAATTAGATAATTATCGTTTTTGGTTAAGAACACCTGATATTTTCACTCAAGCTGGTGGAGATTGGGATGATATTTCTTTAGCTTCCAGTTTAGGGGATATTCCTTTATTAAAGTTTGTTAAAAAACAAGATGAACCAGAAGTTTATCTTATTACTGCTTCAGGATTTAAAAGACATATGCCTAATATTCAGATTCTTAATTATTACGGACAAGCTGAAGAAATTGTTAGTTTTGAAGATACAAAAATAATTGATCTTTTACCTGAAAACTATTTAATTAGAGGCAGGGAGCAGACTAAAGTCTATTTTCTTGACCAGAAAATAAAGAGATGGATTACCTCTCCAGAAGTATTAATAAAACTAGGATTTAATTGGTCAGACGTAGTAGTGATAGAGCCCAAAGAAATAGATTATTATGCTGAAGGAGCCCCTATATTTTAGGAATAAAGTTGTGGAAAACTTTATTTGACAATATTTTTATATAATTTAAACTGGTAGTACCCATATATGGGTACTACCAGTTTATAAATTAACCATATTTATATCTATGGAAAAAGATAATATTCTAGAATTAATGAGAGCTAAAAATACTATCTTTACAACAGATGATGTTTCCTTGTTATGGGGAAAATCAGATGTTAATTTTGTGAAAAAAAAGATACACCGTTATCTTAAAGCAGGAAAAATGTATTCTGTTCGTAGAGGCATTTACGCAAAAGATAAAAAATATGATAAATACGAACTTGCGACTAAAATTTATACCCCGTCTTATATAAGCTTTGAAACTGTTTTAGGGCAGTCCGGCGTAACCTTTCAATACTATAGTCAGATTTTTGTTGCTTCATATCTTACAAGAGAGATAACAATAGACAACCAAATTTATTCATTTAAGAAAATAAAAGATTCAATTTTGACTAGTCAGACAGGGATTAAAGTAAAGGATAACTATTATATCGCTTCTCCAGAAAGGGCTTTTTTAGATGTGGTTTATCTAAATAAAGATTACCATTTTGATAACCTTATCAGTCTTGATTGGGATAAGGTTTATAAAATTCTACAGATATACGGAGGGAACAAAAGGATGGAGAAAAAAATAAAAAAATATCAACAAGCAACACAAAAAGGACTTAATTGAAACATTATGACATTAGACATTAATAAGCATAAAAATATATTTATTAAAATTTTAAAGAATATTTATACTGATAATTCTCTCGGCCCACTTTTGGGTTTTAAAGGAGGTACAGCAGCCTATCTTTTCTATAATTTAGGTCGTTTTTCAGTTGATCTTGATTTTGATTTACTTGAACAGGAAAAAGAGGATTATGTTTTTGAAAAGATAGAAAAAATCATTTCTGCTTATGGTCATATTAAAACAAAAAGAAAAAAACATTATACATTATTTTTTGAACTATCTTATGCAAATGAAGATCACAATATTAAGGTAGAAATAAATCGAAGGAATTTTGGCTCGCATTATGAAGTTAAATCATATTTTGGTATTCCCATGAAGGTTATGGTTAGGGAAGATATGTTCGCCAATAAACTAGTGGCAATGTATGAGAGATTAGAAAGAACTAATCGTGATATTTTTGATGTTTGGTTTTTTTTGCAGAATAATTGGCCGATAAACAAAGAATTAATTAAAAAAAGAGTAAATAGATCCTTTAAAGAATTTTTAAGTAAATGCGTTGAAAAATTAGAAAAACTTCCTGAACGTAGTATTTTAGCTGGTATTGGAGAACTTTTAGATGAAAAGCAAAAAGCTTGGGCAAAAAAACACCTCAAAAAAGATGTTGTATTCTTACTTAAA
>JAHIMV010000084.1 GCA_018896315.1 Patescibacteria group bacterium
CCAATTTTTAGTTGAACATAATCTCGGGATTGATTGTTCTGGTCTGGCCACTTATATTTTCCAAGCTATTTATCAAGAAAATAAAAAAATAGATATTTTTAAAAAAATAAAAATTATTTCATTTTTTAAAAATCCTTGGCGCTGGGTTGTTGCTTGGCTCAGGCCAATAGAAAATATTAGTGTTCGCGTTCTCGCCAATGACAAAAATAGTTTTCTGATTAATGATTTTCAAAAAATTAAACCGGGCGACATGTTAATTCGCACCAACCTCAGACATATTTATTTAATAACAGAAATAGAAAAAACCAGAGACCCGCTCTCTATAAGGTTTGTATACGTTCATGCTCCCAGACCAAAACAAACCAATTATTTTGGTCCAGGTGTATTTCAAAATACTATTCTTTTAGAAAAAGGTAATTTAAGTGAATTAAGTGAAAAAATAAACGATGAAGTGGTGGTTCGACGACTAAAATTCTAAATGCAATACCAATCTACGAATGACATACGAATACTACGAATAAATTAATAATTATGGACCCCGTTAGAAATCCTTTAGCGGAGCTCATATAAACTAATTACTTATAAATCAAATGATAATGGAAATTTCTAACGGGGTAAATATTTTAAATCATTCTATTTTAAATACGACCTTAGTTTTTGTTATTTTTTCTGGTTTAGCAGCATTTATTGGCGCTCCTTTATTGATTCGCTTATTAGAAAGATTTAAAATTAAAAGAACTTTTGAAGTTGGCTCGTCTAAAGGAATTGGCCATCGCGCAGAAAAAACCGGCACGCCGATTATGGGCGGTTTAATAATAGTAATTACGATTTTAGTTGTTACTGTTATTTTTAATTGGGATTCAAGGTTTACTTATGTCCCCATTGGCGTGATGTGTTTTGCCGCAATTTTAGGAGCTTGGGACGATATATTAAATGTTTTTGGCAAAAAACGCCGTATCCGTTCCTGGCAACGAACTTTAAAATTAATCAAAGTGCATAAAAGTATTTTGTACCGCTCTTACTTGGTCCTTACCCTGCCCTGGACAATCTTTCGTAATACTTTTCACATTTTTAGTCCGCAACCAAGCCGCGGAGTTTTACCTCATGAAAAAATCCTTTTACAAATTACTGCCGGAGCCATTACAGCCTGGTGGATTGTTTTTAAACTGGGTGAAGAATGGCTTTATGTGTGGATTCCTTTTAATGGTGAAATCTTCTTAGGTTATTGGATGCTCCCGATTATTATTTTTATTGTTGTTTTCTTTGCCAATGCTGTTAATATTTCTGATGGTCTTGATGGACTTTCTGGAGGGGCTTTAATTTCTGCTTTTGGCGGATTAGCTGTTTTAAGCTACCTTCAAGGAAGTCTTCCGTTTTCTATTTTAAACGCCACTGTAATTGGAGCTTTAATTGCTTACGTATATTTTAATATTAAGCCGGCTCGTTTTCAAATGGGTGATGTTGGTTCTTTAGCCATGGGTTCTTTGTTTGCTGTAATGATGTTGGCTCAAAATCGTTTAATGCTAATTCCATTTTTTGGTTTTATCTTTTTGCTTGAAATTTTCTCTGTAATTTTACAAACTTTTTGGCGCTATGGTTTAGGCCGTCGCCTTTTTAAAATGGCTCCGTTGCACCATCATTTAGAGTTTTATGGTTGGAGCGAAGAAAAAATAGTAACGCGCTTTTGGCTTATTAATTTATTTATGGTTATCATTGGCTTATGGTTAGCAATGCATTAAAATCTTGTATCTGGAACACTCCTATAAATCTTAATGATAAAAATAGGTCTATTTTACTTTATGTTGAAGGTGCTTTTAATTTAAAAATGCGGGAGAAAATGCCATCTCGGGCAAAAACAGCTGATGGAATTTTACGCTATGCTCAATATAAGGTGGCTGGAGTAATTGATTCTCAGTGTAAAAAAACAGATGTCTCAACAATTTTAAAAATCAATAAAGATGTTCCTATTTTTAAAACTATTCAGGAAGCTAAAGAAAAAACTAATGCCAATACTTTAATTGTTGGTATTGCTCCTGAAGGAGGACAATTACCTGAATCTTTTCTTAAAGATTTATACTGGGCCTTAGAAAATGGGCTTGATATTGTCAGTGGCATGCATACCCCTGTTTGTTCTTTTCCTCAACTTAAAAAAATAGCGGAAAAAGGGAAAAGAAAAATTTGGGAAACAAGAATTCCCCCTGAAAACCTTCCCTTAGCTAGTTGTAGAGCCTATCAAATTAAAAAGCCTATTGTCTTGACTGTCGGAACTGACGCGGCTATTGGCAAGTTAACCGCTACTTATGAATTAGTAAAAATGGCCAAGAATAAAGGATTAAAGCCCTGCCTTATTCCCACCGGACAAACCGCTATTATGATTGAAGGCTGGGGCATTACTGTTGATAAATGTGAGGGTGACTTTATGGCTGGAGCTGTTGAAAAAATGATTTTAGAAAAAGAAAAAGAAAATCCGGATATTTATTTTGTTGAAGGACAGGGCTCATTGTTTCATCCTGCTTATTCAACAACTTCCTTAGCTTTGATTCATGGCTCTTGCCCAACCCATATGGTTTTGGTTCATCGGCCGCAAAGAAAAAGAATTACTGGATGTCAATTATTGCCATTACCAGAAATCAAAAATGCTATTTGCGCTTATGAAAAATCTGTTCTTCCTAATTTTAGAAATACAAAAGTAGTCGCTATTGCTTTAAATACTCAGGGTTTAGAAGAAAAACAAGCTAAAAAAATAATTAAAAAAATAGAGAGAGAAACAGGATTGCCAACAACTGATTTAATTCGCTGGCCACACTCCTCGCCTCGCCTCATCGGCGGACAGGCGACGGGCAAGAAAGATTGGACAGATTTATTTATTAAGTAAAAATTTAATTTTTTTGCTTTTTGAAAAAAATATCAAAAATTAAGCTTAAATAAAACATTCACAAGCGTCGTATAAAAGGGGTCAGACCCCAACAAAAATGATGGGGTCGGACGTCATCAACGGGTTTCTCCGAGAAATCGGAAGTCGGACTTCCGATTTGACTAGTAATGCAACGTTAAACGTTGCATTAGAAAAAGTGTAGACATCCATTGAGTGTCTACAGAATCTATCAGGAGTTAGACTTCCGATTTAGAGGTTTATTTTAATATTTAAAGACAATGAATGATTTTGAAAAATATATCCGCGAACTTGCTGCTCACGAAGATAAGAAGAATAAATTTTTTCTTAATCCAAGAAAACGAATTTTAGTTAATGCGGGAATTCATCTTAATTGGATTGGCGATTTTTTAGCTAATCCAAGCATTAAGTATAAAAAGGTTAAAATTTTAATTAACAAAATTCTTTTTACTGGAACAAGTCCTGATTGGAACAAGATTCTTATTGATAAATGTGAACGCTCTGTTAAAAAATTTCAGGAATTACTAAAACAAGACAAAGCAATCAAGAAAAAATTTATTAGAGAAGTGTCTTATAGCAATAAACCAATTTTAACGCGCGGTCCTGATAAAAAAGATTTTTATCGGGTACTTGATGGCATGCATAGATTTGTCGGCGCGGTAATTAAAAACCGAAAGACAATATTCGCGTACGTGCCGCTAAATGACGGTAAGCATTTACCAATATGTGAGGCTCACGTCGTATATGATTTAATTCGCGGTTTTCAACGGCACGCTAAAGATGAAGCTGGAAAAAAAGAATTATATTACGCGTTAAAATTGTTGGCTCGTACTTATGGAAACGTTATTGAACTTCTTGAAAATAGATTTAATTTCACGTATGTGGCTGATGATAAAATTCAGAAAATCATTAAGAAAGTAATTAAGGAAATAAAGCAAAATAATACTGATAAATTAAAAAGTTGAGAGGCTCGGCTTCTCAAAACTACATATTGTTATGAAACAAAAACACATTCATTTCATTGGAATATGCGGCGTCGGCATGGGCGCCATTGCTGTTATGATGAAAAAAATGGGTTGGCGAGTAACCGGCTCTGATAAAGGATTTTTTTCGCCTATGAGTGATTTTTTAAAAAATCACCAAATTGATTTTTATCCGGGCTGGCATCCAGAAAAAATTAAACATCCAAACATAATCGTTGTTGGAAATTTTATTTCTTTAAAAAACCCTGAATACTTATTTGCTAAGGAAAAAAATTTAACCATTAAATCATACCCTGAATTAGTAAGCGAGTATATTATTAAAAAAAATTCCATTGTTGTTGCTGGAACTTATGGCAAAACTACAATTGCCGCTTTTCTGACTCATTTATTCAAAAATGCTAACTTAGAACCGAGTTGGTTTGTCGGTGGTCTGGCAAAGAATCTTAAATCCGGAGCTGAAAATAATCAGGGCGATTGGAGTATTGTTGAGGGAGATGAATATACTACGGCCCGCTGGGATACTCGTCCAAAATTCCTTTTATACAAACCTACTCACTTAATCTTAACTTCTGTTATTTGGGACCATTTAGATGTTTTTCCTACAGAAAAAAAATATGATGGAGTTTTTAAAAAACTTATTAAATTAATTCCCAAAAATGGACAAATTATTGCTGCTAAAAGGAAAGGCGAACAAAAAATAAACAAACTTGTTAAATTAAGCAAAGCAGAAGTAATACGTTATGGGAAAAAAGATTTGATCGGTAAAAACGGGTATGGTTACGAAATAAATAAATTTGGAGACTTAGTCTCCAAATTTATTGTTTATTATAATGGGAAGATATTAAATAAATTTACCACTTCTTTGTTGGGAGAACATTTGGTTGAAAATTTATGTGCAGGAATTGCCATGGCACACAGCATAGGAATTGATTTGAAAATAATTCAAAAAGCAGTGGCTAGTTTTCAAGGGGTCAAACGTCGTCTAGAAATAAAAAAAGAAGTAAATAAAATTAAAATTATTGATGACATAGCTCATTCTCCAAGTAAAGCTCAAGCTAGTTTAATGGCGGTAAAAATTCATTTTCCTCAAGCAAAAATATTTGCTGTTTATGAACCCAATGTGGGTAATCGTACTATTAGCAGCCAGAAATTTTATTCTCGTGTTTTTAATCAAGCTGATTATTTAATTATTCCTCGTCTATCCAAAACCAAAACTGATGCTCGTCAAGAAAAAAGAATGGACGGACAAGAACTAGCAAATATTATTAAACAAAAAAATAAAGAAACAAAAGTTCTTTATTTAGAAAATGATGATAAACTGGTTGACTTCTTAATCAATGAAGTCAAACCAAAAGATGTAATTATCTTTCTTGGTTCTCATGGTTTTAGGGGAATGATTGAACAAACTGGCACAAATCTCAACCCAGCTCTTTCTAAAATTTAAAAAAATGCTGGGTTATTTATATACTTCGTCAAGTTTATAAATAAAACTCGCTAAAACCTAATAAGAAAGCGGTTAATCAAGCAGGGGCGCTGTCCCCTTATAAAAAATACTTCACTTGCCTTCGTCAATCACCTCAAGGCTAACTTTTCTATTGTCAATTTTTCCTACTTCAAGGGTAATCCCGCAAGTATTACATTCTAAAACACTTCCCACAGATAAATCTGTTGAATCAGCGAGTTCAATATTATTTTTACATTCTGGACAAACTAAAGTCATAAACGCGATGCTAATATACTAATGCATACTAATGATACGAATAAGGAGTGCGATGCTAATATACCCTAGTCCGTCCCGAACGGGTCTAGGACTAATGCATACGAATAATACGCTTATAGCCCGAGGGCTCAGCCCTATAGGGAATAATATTTATTTCTTGACAAACTTACTGCTTGGATTAGTATAATTAGTATGCATTCGTATGTTGTTATTAATTTATTATATAACTAACTAAAAAAATAACAAGGGATGAATAATACTCCACAAAAATCATATCCTAGCCTATCTAATAAAATTGGACTATCTAGTCTTTGGATTAAACATGAATATTTAAACGAAGCTGGTTCTCATAAAATCAGGCTGTTAGAAAAACTCATCAAAGACCATTTAAAAAAAGGTCAAAAAAATTTTGTTATTTCTTCTTCGGGAAATGCGGCTATTGCTGCGGCTCATTTTCTTACAAAATATGTGAGAACAAAAAGTAATCTGATGATTTTTGTTTCAACGAATATTTCTGCAGAAAAAATTCAACGTTTAAAAAAAGCCATTGGTGCTTGTCCAGATATTGAGATTAAAAAAGTGTTAAGACCTAAGCAGCAAGCTTTTTTATTTTCTAAAAAATATAAAGCAATTTTTTTACGCGGTTCAACTGAACCAACGGCTCCTCAAGCTTATTATTCTTTGGCTAAAGAATTAAGCCAAATCCCTAATTTAAGATCTATTTTTATTCCTAGTTCTTCTGGTGTGACTGCTCTGGGACTACATCAGGGCTTTAAAAAATTAAAAAAGAAAATAGAAATTCATCTAGTCCAAACCGAAAAGATTCACCCTTTAACTAGAAATTTTGACCATCAATTTTCTCCTCAAAAAACCTCATTGGCTGACGCTATTGTTGACCGGATTGGATTAAGAAAACAAGAAGTCAACAAAACTGTCCAAGAATCATTAGGCTCGGGCTGGATTATCAGTGATAAGGATTTAAGGCAAACTGAAAAACTATTACAAACCAATACAAATATTTCTATTAAGAGCTATAATGCTTTGTTGTCATTAGCGGGTGTAATTAAAGCACAAAAAAGAGGCTGGCCTTTTTCAGGAACAATTTGCTGTTTATTTACTGGTTTATGAGTAATGCGATACCAATATACGAATAGTTAGATGACATATGAATGTCAACACCCTAGTAACACTGAAACTGCAGATAAAGCGTCATTGCGAGGAGCGATAGCGACGAAGCAATCCCCTAAAAAGGAAGATAAGAGGTTCGACCTTTTGGAATAAGAGAATATACAAGGTCAAACCTCAGATTGCTTCGCTCCTTTCAGTCGCTCGCAATGCCAGACGAGAAATTTCGTTTCTTGCAATGACAAAGAGAGAGCATCTAAACAAAACTGTTGACTTTCGTTTGGTAACCAACCGTTAGACCGAAAGCCAATTTATCCAATATATGGATAAATTCAGATTTTGGGCTCTAAAACATAGACCAAATAAGGGTTTTAGAGGGTCATTTTTCGGTGCCAGGCACCGGTGGATACCAAACAAAGGATTTCCAAAGGACGAAAAAAGGGGTCAGACCCCATTAGATTAAAACAAAAAAACAACTAAACAATTAAACAACTTAACAAAAATTGCTAATCAGTTATAAAAATTTGTTAAATTGTTAATTTGCTAAATTGCTAAATTGATACTAAGAATTTCAAAATTAAAGGAGGTCAAAAATTAAAAGGAACTATTACTACCAACACTTCAAAAAATGCCGCTGTTGGTTTAATGTGCGCTTCTCTTTTAAATAAAAACAAAACTGTTTTAAAAAACGTCCCTCATATTGAAGAAGTCAATCGTATTATGGAAGTTTTAAAAAGCTTGAAAATAAAAGTTGACTGGGTTAATAAAAATGATTTAGAAATTATTCCCCCAAAAAAAATAAATATTAACAATCTTGACTATAAAGCAGCAATTAAAACTAGAAGTATTATCATGCTTATGGGGCCTTTAGTTCATTTACTTTCTAATTTTAAGCTCCCTCAACCCGGGGGTTGTAAATTAGGATTGAGAACTGTTAGACCGCATTTATTCGCTTTAGAAAAATTAGGGGTAAAAATAAAAACACTTTCCAAATTTTATGAAATTTCTAAAACTAATTTAAAGTCAGCTGAAATTATTTTATATGAATCAGGAGATACAACCACAGAAAATGTTTTAATGGCAGCGGCAAAAATCAAGGGTAAAACTACTATCAAATTTGCTTCTGCCAATTATCAGGTTCAAGATCTTTGCTGCTTTTTATTAAAATTAGGAGTAAAAATAAACGGAATTGGCACTACCACTTTAATGGTTCAGGGAAAACCAAATATTAACAAACCAATTAACTATTATTTAAGCGAAGATCCTATTGAATCAATGTTTTTCTTATCACTTGCCGCCACTACTAATTCCAGCTTAACCATTAAAAGATGCCCTATTGAATTTTTAGAACTAGAACTGCTTAAACTGGAAAAAATGAATTTTAAATTCAAGATTTTGAAAAAATATAAAGCTAGGAACGGTTTTACTAATTTAGTTGACATTAAAACATATCCTTCAAAATTAATCGCTTTAGAAGAAAAAATCTATGCTCGACCATTCCCAGGATTAAATATTGATAATCTACCATTTTTTGTTCCCATTGCTACTCAATCTAAAGGAGAAACTTTAATTCATGATTGGGTTTATGAACATCGCGC
>JAHIMV010000085.1 GCA_018896315.1 Patescibacteria group bacterium
AAATCTTTAATAGCAAAAATCGGTTCGTGAGCAATCATTCCTTGGAGCAAGCCCAAGATAATAACAAAGAAAAAAACCAAAAATAAGACCAATCCTGGTGATTCAATAAACTGAGCAAAAAATCTTCTTTGTTTTTTATCAATTATCTTTTGGACAAACCAAATTAACATGACCACCAAAAACAAAGACAACCTTAAAGAAAGACCGGCTAGTTCAAATAAATGTCCTTCATGGCCGATTAAAAACTCAAAGATTAAAAATAAAAATCCATATTCTATTTTAATCAAACTAAAATAAATAGCCGCGGCAATAATCAAACAAAAAACAAGATTAGAAATAATAGGCCAAGCATAGCCTAAAATAGAAAGCAAAGTAAAAACAAAAAAAGCATATATCATTGGCCTAATGCCTTGAATAAACTCTTTTGATTTTTTTCTTTTAATCAACATTTAACTTCTTTTTTATTTTCTTTTTTAATTCAGCAGGATAAACCCCGCTTAAAAGAGCTAAAAATAAACTAATGGGCTGAACTAAAATTAAGGGCAAATAACGCCAGATATAAGAATGTTTTTGAAAATATGTCAGCAAGCTCTTGTTGTAAATCCTTTGTCTGTCAATAGACATAAGCTGCCAAAAACTTTTTCCTCCATGATGAAGAATCTTTACTTCTGGACAATAAATAATCTGGTAACCGGCTTTTTTTACTCGGCAGCAAAGATCAGTATCTTCAAACCATAAATGAAAAGTCTCATCAAAACTCCCAACTTGGTCAAGTATTTTTCTGCGAGTTAGAATAAAACTACCCGCTACTTGATCAACCTCTTTTCTTTTTTGATAATTAAAATCTGTTTGAAAATATTTTTTTAAAACTTTACTCTTGGGAAACAAATATTGCAGTTTTAAAATAATTATTAATTGAGAAAAAATTGCGGGAAAATTTCTAACCGAGGGCTGGATTTCTTTATCTGGACCAATTAATTGACAACCAACAATCCCCCACTTTTTATTCTGTTTCATTAACTCAATTATCTTTCCTACTCCATTTTCCTTAACAAATTCAGTGTCAGGATTAAGAAACAAAACAAATTCTCCTTTGGTTTTTTTCAAAGCCTGATTATTAGCTTTACTAAAACCAAAATTTTTTTCATTTAAAATAGCCCTGATGTTATTTCTCTTTCTGCTTAATTCTTTTAAATACTCTTGGCTCCCGTCTTGAGAACAATTATCAATGACAATTACTTCATAATCTACATCTTTAACATAATTAAGAATAGACTCCAAACACCTTTGTAATAAGGCTTTAACATTCCAATTAACAACAATAATTGATAAAGTCATGCTAATTTGTCTTTAATCAAATTAATCATTCTTTTAATTCTTAAACCCCAGTCTTGTTCTTTCATATTTTCTATTCTTTTTTCTCTTAACTCAGTGCTATCGTCTTTAATAGCTTGATTAAGTTTTTTATTAAAATCTTGATAATCTTGAGCAATATATATTAAATGAGAAAATCTTTCTACTCCAGAAGGCGGTGTCGTAACCACTGGCCGACCACAAGCCAAGTATTCTAAAACCTTTAAAGAATTGGTGTATTTGATAAAAGCATCCAAGCGATGCGGACTAATTGCCACATCAAAATTTTTAATATAAGCTGGGGAGATTTGATATGGTTTACGCCCTAGTAAATAAATATTCTTGTATTTTTTTAATTTTTTAATCTCAATCGCCGGTCGTCTTAATTTTCTAAAATAAACTGGCCAAAGCGGACCAATTAAAACAAAAGATTTGTCTGGATTTTTTTCAGCCAAGTATTCTAATAAATCCAAGTCGGCCCTTTGCTGAATAACGCCAACATAACCAATAATCGGCTGAGGAATTTTTTGCAAATCTTTTGGTGTTTCAAACTTTGATTTGGAAAAATGATTAACATCCACGCCATTTGGAATCCAAAAAACATCTTCATCTCTGCCTAGATCATGAAAAAAATCTATTAAGTTTTTAGAAACAGTAAAAATCAAATCACTTTTTTGGGCAATAATCTGATAATTGTTTTTTAATCTCTCTTTATGTTTAACAAAAGAAGGATGTTCAATCCAGTTATCAACTGTATCAAAAACTTTTAAATCAGCTTTGATGCCAATTCGCATGGGCGCATTCGCATTGCCGAAGTGCGAGCGAAGCGAGCGCGGAGGCGCGCTATTCGTATGCTCAAAATAATCAACAAACATTGGGAAATAAGACCAGAGTACTCTGATTGTTGATTGTTGATTGTTGATTGTTGATTGATTATTAATTATCTTTAAAACTTTATTGAGTTTTTTAATAACTAGCCTGTGAGAAAAGATTGAGTCAATGGTTGAGAAAACATATAATTCTGTCTGATATCCCTTTATCTCAACGCATTTCGTTGTAAGGTCTCTATAAATATTCGTAATTTTTGATTTTTGATTTTTTACCCTGTTAAATAATTTCGCTTTTGGCGAAATTCCTGCTTCGCAGGATTTAATAGGGTGAATTTTTAATTTTTTTACGATGTTCTGCCAATAATTTCTTAAAACTCGCTTAAAACTAAAAGGTAAAAAATCAACGGCAATAATTCTCCCTACTTCTGGATTTTTTAATAATTTATTAAAAACATTGGAATTGCGGTTGGGAATTCCTTTTTGCCACTCAACATAGCTGGACATGTTAAACATTACTATTTCTAATTTCATAAATCAATATAATTATACAGATTGATACTAATTATAGTAGCGACACCAATACGCGAATTCACACGAATGACGCGAATAATTATTCGTGTGGGCGCATTCGTGTAATGTTTGCCGAAAGCAAACTTTGCGCTATTCGTGTGCTTTAAAATAAATCATGCTTTTTAAAAACAAAATCTCTTTTTTCTGCACTAAACCAAAAATATAAGAAAAACCAAAATAAACTAAAATGCCAAAAATAACTGAAAAAAGAATATGAACTTTATCTTTAATTAAAAAGAGAATTGCTCCCATAATCAAACTGTTTAAAATAATTAAGCTAATTCGATTAAGTAAATATTTTTTATCTAATCTGACTAATTTTTTAGCCCAATAAATTTCTAAAATAAATAGAATTAAAAACCCGCCCAAAACTGCCCAAGCTGCTCCTAAATGAACAAACATAGGAATTAAAATCAAATTTAAACCAATAAAAACAAAAACACCAATACCATGAATTAAAGTATTAATTTTTTGTTTTTCACAAGCATTTAAAAGGGCAGAGACTATAAAATCCAAAAACATAAAAGGAATGGAAAGACTTAAAAGCGTTAAAATCATGACTGCAGGTAAATATTCTGTTCCATAAATAAAAAGAATAATTGGCTTAGCTAAAATTAAAAACCCTATTACTAAAGGAATGGTTACTAACATTAAATAAAAAACAGATTTAGTAAAAAGACTGCTTAATTCTTGTTTAGACCTAATAAAATAATAACTTAGAGAAGGATAAAGAGCCGCACTTAAAGACCCAGCAATTAATAACAAAAAGGCATTAACTAATTTCATCGCCGCATTATACCAGCCAACAAATTTGTCCCCGGCCATATAAGAAAGAAGAATAGTATCACTGGTGGCATAAAGCTTGGCAAAAACCGCGGCAATAAAAAATGGCCAGGAAATTCTTAACAATGATTTTAAAATCTTTTTATTAAACCGAGGAATAGGCCAAAGCCCTAATTTTCTTTTTAAGAAAAAAATAGCATTACCCAAATAAAAGAAACTGGCAATTAAAAGAGGTAACAGCATTAAAACCACCTGGGCTTTTAAATAAATTAAAACAATCCCAGTTAAAAGAAGGATTGTTTTGTGAAGGATAATGCCGATGCCTTCATACTTCATGTTTAACTGTCCGCGAAAAGCATAATAAAAAGACAAAGCGATTGTGTCTAAGAGAATAATTATCGCAGACAAATAAACAAGGCCTTTAGTCACCGCTGAATAACCCAAAGCATTAATGACAATATAGATTAAAACTAAAACAGATAATCCAGCAACGATATTAAAACCTAAAATATTACTAAAATATTCTTTAGTTTTTGATTTGTCTCGGGCAATTTCCCTGGTCAAAACTAAAAATAGACCAAAGTCTATTAAGACAGAAAAAAGGGCGGCAAAGGAAATGGCAAAAGTATATTTGCCAAAATTGTCCGCCCCTAAATAACGGGCTAAAAGAATAAAATAAAAAAGAGATATCAGTTTCTGATAAATATAAGCACTTAATAAATAAAAAGTGTTTTTAGCTGTTGAAGCCATTACTTGCGTAAAATAATGCCAATCTACGAAACCCTATCCTCGACCTATCATCTATATTTTACCGCTTTTTTATTGTTAAAGCAAGTCAAATTTTTGATATTTAACTTTGTGGTTTTTATATTTTATTTCTCAATCAATTTCCTGAAGTTCACTTTCAGTAAAAATGAATCGCTTTTCGCCAACGTGGTTACCTCTGTCATCCTGTAATTTAAAAATTAAATATATTTTTTCGTTTACAATCTCTGAATATATATCGTCTACAAGCCACTTAAATCGGAATTCTTGATCAAACCAATCGTCAAAGTATGTCATCCATACCTTATCTTCATTTGAAAACACATAACTCAAAACCCCTAATCTAGTTTCTTTGTTTCTAGTGTTTATTAAGTAAAAGCCTTGACAGGATGTGCCACAGCGAGAAGTAAAAAATATATGTTCATTTCCTAGCCAGTGCGGGTATGATCCATATGCTTCGCCTGTAAAAATATAATTTTCTCGTCCACTTTCAAGCTCTCTAACTGAAGTAATTAAGTTATTAGAGAAGTAATCTTCGTAATAACCTTTATATAAGCTTAGATCAAATTTCATCTCATATACAAGAACCTTTTTAATTTGATCAGGGGAAACCTGCTCATATATAAGCTTTCTTAATTCATCTGAGGATTGTTCATCTTCTTTAAAATACTGAAAACCTATTGCTATGAAAATCAATATCAAAATAGCAAGAATAAATACTGTTTTATGTTTGTATACATTAGCTTTCAAGCTCATAAAAATATGTATTTCCTATTTTAATTTTAAAATTTTTGTCTGCGGCCCAATCAGGGAACCCTTTGCGTTCTTTATATGAATGAAAGTTTGTAGCACCAGAAGATGGATCTTCTAAAGATTCATCTAAGATGCCTCTTGCTATATTATACGACTCTTTCCATGCCTTTTGTGTTAATATATCTGCATTATTCAATGGATCTTGGACCCCGCCCGAGGTAATTGGATTCCAGAGAGCATCGTATTGATTTTCTTTTAAAATAACCTCTTTGATACTAAATCCCCAATTAGGCCTCTGCTTTTTAACACGATTGACAACTGTGAAGCCAATGCCGATTTTTGCGTCTTCTGACTGATTTTTCGCTTCTCCAAAAATTAATCTTGCCAACAGAATATCTTCTGTATCATCTCTAAAATCCCCTGTCCATTTTGGGTTGTCTACTGTTGGTATTTGTTTTGAACCGGGCCGTTTTGGAATGGACGGTTTTTCGCCAAAATTAATAATTAACTTACGCAAAACTGGCATTCTATCCGCATCAAACTCAATATAGTGTAACCCTGGGGGCAGCCATGTCCAGAATCCTTTTGTTTTAGTTTTTGTGGGAAATTCCCACGAGAGCAAAGATCCTATAAATTTCCAAAAAAAGTGTTTACGAGTCGGTATAAAGCTTGTTTGAATCTTGCCGTTTATTTTTACCTTGACATCATCACTGTCTTGTTTTCTGCGGGAGTATGTAATAGTGGATTTAATGGACTTAATGGGGAAGTTATCTAAAACAAAAGTAAGCCAAGGACGTCTGTCTCCGTCTTCGGCTTGAATATTTGGTTTGATTTTAAATTTTTTCTTAAGATCTTTTAAAATATATATCTTTAAACTTTCAAACGTGGCAGTATTAATAGGCTCATCTGCTGATAAAATTATTGTGTGTTCTGTGCCATGTAAAAAAGCAAGGAAATAAATAGTTTTGGCAAGATCATGTAGTTTTCCTCCGCTAAAAGCGGCCGGAGAATCAATAATACTATCAGAGTTAAGTTTAGGAAATGTTTTGTTGTCTATTTTAACTGTTAAATCTTCATCGTCTGTAATGTATTCTCCTAATTGTTTTTCGCTTTTTACTCGAGCTGCAATAACTATCAAATGATAAGAAGAATGGCTGGAAAAATTTATTTTTTCTTGATTGTGTATTGTCCTTTTTGTTTTATCTTGATAGATTAAACGTTTATTAAAAATAAAGTTGAATTTTTCTAATAACTTTTTTAATAATCCCATTTTTGTTTACTTTTATTAAATTAAATTCCTTTTGAGAGCCGCCTCTGCCTCATTGTTGGAGAAACTTTCGGGGATGGTTCAACAGATAAACTTTAAATAATTATCTTGAGAAACTACTTTGAAATCAGAATCAGGATAAGCAGACTGCCAATCTTGTGGAGGAGTAATCGTTTTCTTGCTCCATTTTATTTCATAGCCATATAATTTCCCGCCTTTTTCTTCAATAAAATCTATTTCTTTTTTGTCGTAAGTTCGCCAGAAATAATTATTCGTTTGGATGCTTAAATATTCTTGTTTTTTCAATCTTTCGGCAATAATGTAATTTTCCCAGAGCGCTCCGATATCGTCGCGTAAACTAATTGGATTAAAATTATTTATTAAAGTATTTCTTACTCCTATATCATAAAAATAGTATTTTGGATTTTTGGAAACTTCTTTTCGGAGATTTCTACTAAAACCTCTAAGCTTGAAAATAACAAAAACCTTTTCTAATAAATCAAGATATTTTTCTACGGTTTTTTTGTTAATACCGATTTGAGTCGCTATCTCGGAATAGGATACCTCATTACTTATTTGAAAAGCAAGAAGCTGTAAAATCTTTACTAACTTGTTAGAATGTTTCAATCCATTCATCGCCAGGATATCTCTATAGAGATAAGAACTAATCAATTCTTTGAGATATCTAATTCTTTCCTTGTCGTCTTTTGCTAAAACAATTTCCGGATATGAACCAAAAATCAATCTTGTTTCCAGATTGGCTTTTATTTCGTGGACTTTCTCTATGTTAGCCAGCTCCATTTGGGCCAGAGGAAATAAACGAAGGGTTATTTTTCTCCCGGTAAGCGGTTCGCCTAATTTTTGGTATAGATCAAAAGAAGCAGAACCGGTAGCGATAATTTTTACATTTTTTATATTGTCAACAACGAGCTTTAGATTTAATCCAATATTAGGAACCCTCTGGGCTTCATCAATAGCTAAAAGTTTGTGTTCGCCAACAAAATTCTTAAGCTTGGTAATTGATTGGCTGCTTAAATATTCTTGAATAAAAATATCTTCGCCATTAACCAAAAGATATTTTTCTTTCACTTCTGCTAAAAATTTTTCAAGTAAAGTTGTTTTTCCGCATCTTCTTGGACCATAAATAATGACCACTTTATTGGGTTTTATTAGATTTTTGAGATTCTCTAAGTGTTTTTGCGAAATATAGACTTTTTTCATGTTTTTTTGTTTTTTTAATTTGGGTATTAAACTACCTGAATTTTACCAAATTCAGGTAGTTAAATCAACTAAAGTTATCCACAGGCCTACCGTTTTGCCCACTGTGGTGCTCGACGGGCTCTTTTTAAACCAGGTTTTTTTCTTTCTTTTTTTCTAGCATCGCGCCGTAAAAACCCAGCTGATTTTAATTCTTTCCGCCATTCAGGATTAAATACAACAAGGGCACGAGCAATTCCCAAACGGGCTGCTTCTGCTTGACTTTTCATGCCTCCACCGTGAACTTTAATACGAAAATCAAAAACTTTTTCTTGGTTAAGTAATTTCAAAGGAGATAAAACTATTTGAAATAAGTCAAAAACGGGAAAATACTCCTTAACTGTTTTTTTGTTAATAGATATATTTCCTTTTCCTTTAGGAAAAAACTGCACCTGAGCAACAGCTGTTTTTCTTTTTCCTGTCGCCCAATTTTGATCCATTTTTAGTTTTTCAACTTCCTCTTTAACTACTTTTTGAACAACTTTCTTAACAACTGGTTTTTTAACAGCTTTCTTAACAACTGGTTTTTTAACAGCTTTCTTAACTGTCTTTTTAACAGGTTTTTTAACAGCTGGTTTCTTTGTTTTTATAATTTTCTCTTTTTCTTTTTTAACAGGCATATAAAATCATTTTAACCCCGGTAGTATCCGCCTCATCGGCGGAACTACAGGGCAGGCATTAGAACATTTGAACATTCTAACGTTTCCGTCCATTTACTTATTCTCTTCTCTCTGAAAGGAAGAGAGGATTAAAAAGGAATTGGACTTTTGTTTAGTTATTAAATTATTTAATTGTTTAATTGAATCAATATGATTATATTAACAGATTAGCTCTTTCTTGACAAGATTTATCTCTCATCTAAAAAAAGAATTGAGAATTCCTTCCCAGTCCTTATTCAAACTTTTTTAAACGATTTAAAACTTAATCACCTCGCCTGGCTTCATTTCTTGTTCTATTCTTATCACTTTAAAAACACGAAGAATGGAAAAAATAATTTGGGCAATAATTATAGCTAATAAAGCAAAAATTTTGCCTACTAATTTTAAAACAAAAAATAA
>JAHIMV010000086.1 GCA_018896315.1 Patescibacteria group bacterium
AAATTTTCAGGTTTTATTCTCTGATCAGATTCGACTTAGTTTTTTATTTTAGACATTTTCTTCTGAGATAATCTTAATCCCATTTCGGTTAAGTAAAGCGACTGTTATCCCATTTCCATTAATCAATTTTCCCGTAAAACTACCATCGTAGGTCTTGCCGTAACCGCAGGAGGGACTTTTAGACTTCCCTATAAATTCTTTAATGCCGAGTAACTTTGCAATTTTGAGTGTTTCTCTGGCTCCTATTATAAATTCTTTTGTGACATCTTTTCCTTTTTTGTTCTTTACTTGACCTCTACTATTTAAAACCTTTTCTCCTGAGCACCCTTGAATCTCCTGAGGAATTCTTGGTGTAGGTAATCCACCAAGTTGCTCTGGGCATACTGGAATCAAAATTTCTTTCTTAGCTAAATCCACTATTCTCTGATTTGGTTTTACTTTTGCGTCCCACCTGCATTTTATCCCTAAAAGACATGCACTACATAATACAATTTTTCTTTTTTTTCTCTTCATGTTTTTATCCCTCAATTAAATTTTCGGGTTTTATTGTTTAGGAGTATTATTTAGGAGTCCGACTCCCAAATTTTTATTAAATGCACCTGACACCTTTTGTCCTTCTATTTCGGTGATTGTGAGATAATCATTTATTAATTAAGTAATAAAAAAGATAATTAAAGATACAATAATTAAGGGAACATAAAGCAGAAATATATGAGGTCTTAAAAGCCCCTTAATCGTTTTGATGCCCCTGTGATCATGACTAGGCAAATCTGGAGCAAAAAAATCTTTGGACCAAGAATTTGTTGAAAAAAATGTTTTCAAAGCTTGAGCAATTTTATCCCGCCGTGCCTTATAATCTTGGCGAAAACTCTTATTAACCGCGTCTAAACACCAAAAAATTAAAACAATTAAAATACTCAATAATAGAACTTCTTTTCGATTTACCTGAAAAGACCAACCTAACAAAGCAGCCCAAAGTGTTGCTGTCCAGGTTTTTACCCTAGCTGATAAATTATCATACTTATCCATTTGTCTTTGAGTTAATTCAAATTCGGCTTTTACTAAATTGAATTGATTGTCTTGAGACATATTTTTTTATTTAATTTCTTATTTATTAACTTGATTATAACCTAATTTCCTTTTTTTCTCCTATTAGTTTGACTTCGTTACCATTTACAAGAAAAGCTTGATTATCTTGCAATATTCTTACAGGATATTTAGCTTCTTTGATTTTCTTCTTTAAGAAATCTCTTTCCTCTGGCTTATAATGAGCCTTAAGTAAAAATGGGACTAAATTAAGAGCCCTAAGGTCTTTAACCCCGTAATCATCTTTAATGTCTTTTTCTGAAACCTTCCACAAAGAGGTTTCTATTGTCGGACATGCCACACTTGCCCCAGCGCTTGAACCAAAACAGATTAGACCTTTATCTATTAGTTCCTTAATCACCTTAGCAAAACCACTTTCTTTAATAGCTTTTAATAAATAAAAGGTATTTCCTCCTTCAACCCACACCGCATCCATATCTTTCAAAGCTTGTCTAAGTTCAATCTCGCCTTTTCCTTCAATGTCCAGTTCTTTAAAATCACAACCTGATTCAGTCAATCCCTGCCTATGAATCTTTATATACTCAACATCATCAACTCCTTTTTGAGCAGTAGTAATATAGGCCAGTTTAAATACCTTATCTGGCTTCATAAACATTTTCAAACCTTTTTCAATAATGAACCTGCCATTAGATGATAAAAACAAGTTTTTCATGTATATAATATGTTTGTATTAACTCTAAATTTTGTTTCAATCCTATAAGATAATAGAATGAAGTATTTTTCGACAAGTACAATAATTTCCTAAATGACAAATAGCAACTTTTGAAGCGACAAAATTAATATTTAATTCTTTATCACTTAATTTCGATATCCCCAAAGTTATATGAGGATGAAAATTTTCAAAACTAAATTTCTCCCTATAATTATTTATCCAAAATAATGTTTCTAGAACAATGGGTGGAGGGAAAAAACACATATCTATCGTAGCATCATAAGACAAACAAGGAGACAATCTTGTTATTACTGTTTCATGTAATTTTTGTAATTTCTTATCCTTTTTAATGTTAAAACAAGTATTTTCACTATTAATTTTATTTATTGTTAAGGATAATTTAGAAAAATCTTTCCCAATTTTGTTCAATATTTCTTTGGCTCTTAATAAATCTTTTTCTTCTATAACTCCCATACATAACGAAATATGTGGTAAACAATTTTCCTTATTTAATTTTATAGGATCATCAATTAATTCATTGTTTATTTCAATGGCCTTATCCATAATATTTTCTGGCGGAAGAAGAACTATATCAATTGCTATTTTCGACATAATAAAATATATTTTTCAAGTCCAATTTTAAAAATCTCCATTGCCTCTTTTAATTTTGCCGAAGACAAAACAAACGCTAAACGAATTTCATTTTCACCTAATCCTTTGGTAGCGTAAAAACCTGATGCCGGCGCAACCATCACTGTTTTTCCTTCCCAAGAAAATTTTGTTAAAAGCCATTTAGCAAAGTGGTCAGAATCTCTGACTGGTAATTTAACTATAATGTAAAAAGCTCCTTTCGGTTTTAAACAAAAAATATTAGGAATTTTTTCTAAAACCGAAAAAACTGTATCTCTTCTTTTTTTATATTCACCTATAAGCTTTCGAGTATATTTTCCAGAATTTTTTAAGATAGGGATTACCGCCAGTTGTTCAATAATTGGCAAAGACAATCTGGCTTGGGCAAACTTTGTTGCTCCCTCAATGACTTCTTTGTTTTTTGAAGCCAAGCATCCAATCCTCGCCCCACAGGCGCTAAATCTTTTAGAAATACTGTCTAATAAAATTACCTTATCTTTAACTTCAGGAAAATTCATCATTGAGTAATGCTTTTCACCATCATAAACAAACTCTCGGTAGACTTCATCAGATAAAATAAAGAGATTTCTCTCTTTGGCAATTTGGACAAGTATTTTCAACTCCTCTTTTTTGTAAACCGTTCCCGTTGGATTGTTTGGATTACAAATAAGAATCCCTCGAGTTTTTTTACTGATTTTCCTTTCAATTTCTTTTTTATTTGGTAAACAAAATCCAGCTTTTGCTGATGTTTTTACTGGAACCAGCTTTATTCCAGCTAAAGATGCATAACCATTATAATTTGTATAAAATGGCTCAAAAACAATAATTTCTTCTCCTGGGCTGCAAATTGTTGCCATAGCAAATAAGATAGCTTCACTACCGCCGGTGGTAACTAAAATTTCCGAAATGTCTAAATTAATATTAAAATCCCTATAATATTTTTGCCAGGCAAGCCTAACCTCAAGAATTCCCAGCGAATTCGTATAAGGTAAAATTTTACCTTTAAAATTATTAATTTCCAATAAAACTTCTTTTGGAGTTTCTAAATCAGGCTGACCAATATGGAGTTCAAAAACTTTAATTCCTCTCTTTTTTACTTCTTCTAAAAAAGGGGCAAACTTTCTAATCGGCGAAGATTGAGTTTTCTCAGTTCTTCTTGAGATATTTAAAATTTTTTTAGTCATATCTTTATTAAATACTTTTACTAAAATTTCTTTTTTATTTTTTTATCCCTCAATTAAATTTTCGGGTTATTTCTGCCTAGCAACCTCCTTACAGGTTCAACCTGTTAGGTCTGTTAGGTTTAATAATTTTAAACTTTAAAGATTATCTTTCTTTATACCCAATTTCTTTTAACATTTCAATAATAGTTTCTAAAGGAATACCTCCTAAGAGGTTATAATAGCTTCCTTCTATTTTTTTGACAAATGAGGCGCTGCAATGTTTTATCGGGTCATAACCTAGGGCGTAAGTATTAAAATTAGGGTCCTCATCAAGATACTTGTTAATCTCTTCTTCAGAAAGCTCTCTCATAAAAACATCTGTTTTCACAACTCTTGAAAGTGTCTTGGCTGAAGCAGTGTTAATCATATGAATTCCTGTATAGAATTGATGATTGTCGCCTGAAAAAGCTTTCAGTCTTTTAAAGTCTTCTTCTCTTGATTTTGGTTTTTCGAGAATTCGGCCATCAAAATAAGTAACTGAATCCATTCCAATTACAATGGCATCTGAATGGTTTTTAGCAACCGCCTCGGCTTTTAATTTTGCAAGCTCCTTAATCAATTTTTCTGGATTATCCCTTTCTAATTGAGATTCATCTACATTACTCCCCTCTGCTTCAAAAGGAATACCTAAATATCCGAATGTTTCTCTACGATAAGGTGATTTTGTAGCTAAAACTATTTTTTGCATATATATAATGGTTATTTATTTCTCAATTAAATTTTCGGGTTATTATTTTCTGCCCAGGTCCGACCTGGGGGCAATTTATCGCAATGTGTGTTGAGGTCCGACCCCAACACAGCTTATTTCCTTTGTCTCCTAATTAATCTTCTAATTTGTTTTCTATTCCCTTTTTGAAATATTCTATTTCTTCTAGTGTTAAAATTTTATTGTGTTTCTTCTTATAATATTTTTTTATTTTTTCCAACTCTTGTTTAATAAAATCAGGATTTTTCGCTTTCTTATAGGTTAAATTCAAATTTTCTAAAACTAAATTCATTTCTTCACTACTAAAACCTTCTTTTTGTAGTGATTTAATCCAGTTTGGCACATCTTCATCAGGAATCTGGACTTTTTCAATTTTTTCAAATTTTTCCATAGATTTTATAAGGTCAATTTGCAGAGACAGTCCCCAAATTGTAAAATTAAGTCCCCAAATTGTCAATTATATTTTTATTTAGCATAACCAATTGGCAAAAGGACGATAGGACGCAAGGATTTATCTAAACCCAAAATTTGCCTAACTTCATTTTCTTTAAACGCGCCGACCCAGCAGGCAGCTAAACCCAGATCAACGGCTTGCAACCAGGCAAAAGATGCGGCAATAGTGGCATCCTGTAAGGCATATAGTTCTCTGCCTCGTTGCTTGTATTCTTTAGCTGAACGCTCCGGCACTGCGCAGAAAACCAAAACTATCGGCGCCACAGCCACAAAATCTTGTCTTAACGCGGCTTGGGCCAACATCTCGCGTATTTTTTTTCTTTTCACTACTAAA
This sequence comes from Patescibacteria group bacterium, assembly GCA_018896315.1. Classification (GTDB taxonomy): domain Bacteria; phylum Patescibacteriota; class Patescibacteriia; order UBA2591; family UBA6264; genus JAHIMV01. The sequence goes on from JAHIMV010000086.1 coordinate 5,106, forward strand.
ATTTCCCTTGCCTTCAAATTTCCTGCCGAAGGTGCTGAATTGGCTACTGCCAAAATCTCTTTTAGTTTTTTTTCCTCAACTGCCACATCTTTATACCTCCTTATTGAATGGCGTTTTTGGAATAACTCATGCATATTTTTATCTCTCAATTAAATTTTCGGGATTTTTATTTCGTCAAATTAGCTTCATTTTGAGAACCATCCCCTGTTTTTTTTGGAAGATTTTTGACAATCTCTTTAATTGTTTGTTCTACTGTTTTGTTATCAGTATTAATAATGGTGCCATAATCAAGCTTTGATACCAATTTATGGACAGCGTTAATACTGTCCTCGCCTATTCTGGTTAATTTTGGTCTTTGTTTGTCTCTATATATACAGATTTGCTTTGTTGATTTTAAAGTAAATATAAAATGCGGGTAATGCAAATGTTTTATTAAATCTTTAATTTGTTGCCGATAATAAAAACATCCGTCAAAAATAACTATTTTACCATTGTTTAATTCTTTGATTGCTCCAGGGATAACCATTTCGTTACCTTTTATAAAATTTTCTGCACTAATACATTTTCCGCTAACAACATCTAGTTTATGTTTTCTCAGTATTTCATCAAAGGAAATATGTTTACCATTAAAATCCTTTGATAATTTTGTTGCAACGGTACTTTTACCAACACTAGCTGGTCCTCTAATAATTATATAAAAATTCATGTATAGAAATTTATTTAATCCTCAATTAAATTTTCAAGATTTCAGTTCTAAAAGTTGTCCACAGTTCATTAATTGACAAAAAGTTTTAATCTGTTATAGTATTTATAAATTCTCGGCCGGAGATTATGTATATGCATAACTCCAACTTGGCGGAGGATTTTTTATTCCGGAAATACAGACATTAAATATTTTCTATTAGTTTTCTTATTCTCTTTTATTTGAACATAGAATAGCTCTTTTTCTTTTGATAATCCAACAAAACGATGTAAAATCTCAGAATGGCGACAAGGATTCTCAAATGAAATTGGGTCATTTCTTGAGTTTTTAATTAAATCTAAAGCACAACCAAAATATTTTAATCTTCTTACTCTTTCTTTGAACGATTTTTCAAATAAATGTTGCCAGAAAAAATCAAAAAATATTTTTTGCTTATTAAAATAAGCTGATTTTATATAAGGCTTTCGTTTAGTTTTTGATTTTATTTGTTTAAATAAATCATTTACGCCTTTTCTAACTTCCGAATAGCTAGTCCCAGGAAGTTTTTTTATTTTTGTTTGATAAGGTATCATAAAAATTTACTTGCTTCAATTAAATTTTTAGGGTTTTATTTTTCCTTCTAAAAAAGATTTTATATTATCTAATGTCATCTCTCTAACTCTTTGTTGAGCTTCTTTTGTCATCCAACCATAATCAGGAGTTAGATAAACATTATCTAATTTTCTAAATTTATCTCTCCATTTTTTATCTTGAAGTTCATCCAACCAAACAAAAATTCTTTTTTGCTTACAAAGTTCGTATAAAGTTTCCAAGTCAACGAGTTCCATTCTTGCAGAGTTAAGTAAAACCGAATCTTGCTTCATCAATTTCAAATTTGTTCTATTTAAAATATTCTTTGTTTTATTAGTTAAATTACAATGTAAACCTACAATATCGCATTGTTTTAGCAAATCGTTTAATTGTAAAAATTTTATTCCTTTTCTTTCTAATTCTGGTTTTCTTTCTTTTGAAAAATATACTATATTCATTCCAAGTCCCTGAGCAATTTCTGCTACTCTACTTCCAATTCTTCCTAGACCAATTATTCCCAATGTTTTTCCTTTTAATTCCCAGCCCATAAATTTTTCAAAGCCCCAATTTCCTTCTTTAACAAAATTCATTGCATCATGAGTTTGTCTGGAAATATTAAGTAGAGCAGAAATTGTTAATTCAGCAACTGCTTCAGTGGCATAGCCAGGAATATTTGTTAAAGTAATCCTTCTCTTTTTGAGAAGCTGAATATTAAAATGAGAAATATCGGTATGCATTGCTCCAATATATTTCAAATTTGATTTTTCGAATAAAGAATCATCATAGTAATCAAAAAGCCGTGTAATCAATGCATCAACACCTTCTAAATCTGATAATTTTACAATCCTTAAATATTCTCCTTTGGCAAAAACAATCTTGACTGATTCTGCAAACTTTTTTAATTTATCAACAAATTCCTTTTCAAGTGGTTTTGATTCCAAATCGTATAAAATAATTTTTCTGAATTTTCTCATATAGTAGATTATTTTAAATTTTTATCTCTCAATTAAATTTTCGGGGTTTTATTGAGGAGCTCGGCTTCTCAACTTTTCTCACTTGGCTTTGGCTTAACAAAGGGCTTTAAAGGAATGGTCGCTGTCCCCATTTTTTAGTCCCATCTTAATTATAATTCTCCTTTAAATGCTTTGGCTAAAATTGAATTATATACAGGCCCTTTTTCTCAATTTCTTTTTTTTGATTAAAATTATTAAGTTTGAATTTTAAGACATATTCTATTTCCTTTTCAATTTCCCTTCCAGTATATCGCTTTGTTTTTGGGTCCCACTCTTTTAAAATCAAAACGTCTCCTTCTTTTATTCTAAAATCAGCTAATCTTACTTCAAATTTCTTTTTACCGGACTTCACTAATTCAAAATATTTTGGCCAAATTTTCTTTTTTATCTCCATAAATTTTCAGGTTATTTTTCATTTAATTAAATTTTCGGGGTTTTTTACAAAATCATGCCATCATGTTGCAATCCGATCTCAACACGCAGGGTTAAAATTTATTTGTGGTCTTTACTGGTCAATTTTTTGCCAAATCGGAAAAATCGCTCTAAAATCCTCTACTGAAGCGTCTTTCCGAACACCAATTTAGAGGGACTGTCCCCAAATTTTTAGTCCCCAAATTTTTAATTCTTATCTTTTAATATCATTAACAAATGATTTCAAACTTCGTTTCGCCCCTCCCCATTCTAAAAAATATGACTCACCAAGCTTCTCTTTTCCACTTATCTCAAGAAGTAAATTCTCAATTTCTTTGACTAAATTCTTTACTTCTCTAACACCCATTTTCGTTAAAAAATTAAAACTGTTCGACGAGATAATATTTTTTGATCGATGAGCAAACTTTGTATGCCTTAATTGTAAAAAAGGTCTCGCTTTATTTTTGATATCATCTATTCGTGCCTGTTTAAGTGATTTAAATTTATAAAGTGACCACGAGTCTTTTCTTCTATCGAAAAACACACCTAGGGTAAAACAGATATAGCGCGTAAATGAATCTAGTATTAGTTGAAAAAGTTGATTATAACGGTTATTTTTAATGTTAATGTTTTTAAAGAGAGCGTCATAAACCTTTAAAACATCATTGAGCTTCGCCAACTCTCTATTAAAAAAATGCCAAATTTTTAATTCTACTTGATCCATAAATTTATTTTTTATTCCTAATTAAATTTTCGGGGAGTTATTTTTCATCAAATTTCCGCCCGAGGCGGATCCGCCTTTAGCGGAAGCTTCATTTTAAAAATTGTTCCCTATTTCCGTTTTTATATTCTATTTGTTTATCTCTTTAATTTTTTCTATTAAAACATCCCTGTCCCATAAATCTACTCTCAGTTTTTTAATTTTACAGGGTAAAACGCCAGCTCGTTCCGTAAAATAATTATTTGTCACTACAATCCCAGCATCACAATCATAAACCGCCCAGGCAAGCAAAACTTCTTTTATGGCTGAAGTGTTTACTTTAAATTTTATCCACTTTTTGGCCTGAACTGCATAACGATCTCCAGTCTCTTGATTAGTAGCAATTAAATCCGCCCCGTAATCTCCGCCCCATCCACCAAGTCTTTCTACTTTATAGCCCATTTTTTTAAATAAATCACCGACAAAAATCTCAAACTCCCTCCATGTCATTTTATCAACTTCGCTTATTGTCTTTTGTACATTCTCTAAAATCCGAACCTTTTCCCTATAATAGGTAGTAATTCTTTGAATTGTCTTATAAATCCCAAAAACTACACCAATTAACCCAAAGACCCAAATAACAATATGTGGTTTCCATACTAATAGCGCCAAACTAATCAAGGTCAATATTATCCATAACAATTGTTCCCTGATTTTTTTATAGGATAGAGCAACAAAATCCCTTCTTCGTCTTGCTGGAATAACAAAGGTTGTGCTTTCTGGTAAAATTTCAAATTCTGGCTCTATGGCTATTTCTTCTTTTTCACCAGCCTCTGGTAGTAATAATTCCTCGGTAGCCGGTATAACCTCTATAATTTTTTCTTCATCGGCTACTCTTACCTTAACCTTCAGTAACTCATATTCAACTATTCCAATTTGTAGTAATTCAGCATTAATCCTAAGTTCGCACTTTCCTTCTACTCGCAATAATGCCCCTTGTCGTTCTTCGTCTAATTTTTGTAATCTCACTACTTTATCTGCTTCTAGTTTATATTTTTCATTTTCTAAACCTTTGATCTCTTTTTGAAGTATCGCTATTCTCTTAAACCTTATACGGCCTAACTCCCTTGCTCTTTTAAGTTCGTTGTTCTTTTCATTTATCTTTTCGTCAATATTACTAATTTCTTTCTGAACCTCATCTCTTTTTTGGCTATCATACTTACTAATATCCTCAACTTTATTTTTGTGGAAATCTTTAACTCTCTCATCTATCTTAGTTAATATATTCTCAATTGTGCCGGCTGGATTTTCTAATCTCATTCTGATTAGTTTTTGAGCCCTCTCCTTTAAGTTAAAAATTATATCTTTGGGAATTTTTATTCGCTCCAAATTCTGGCTATCTAGATCAAAGATTTTCTCCTCCAAAATTTCCCAACGATTTCCATTACTTCTAAGGGCAACTGGTAAATACTCTTCTAATGCAACAGTTAATGCTTCTACATCAAATCGAACTTTATAACCGAAAAATAAAGTTTGTTTCCAAAATCGTTCTAATATCTCAAAATCTTTCACTATTAAAAATTCTTTCTTAACAGCCTCTTCAACATTAAAATCTTTGGGTGAGTTTAACTTTAACCCAAAGATATACCCCTTTTCTAATATTTTTTCTTGAAGAACTTTAAACTCAGAAGAAAATAACGAGCTAGGAAGTTTCATTTTTTCTCCTGAAAGTTGAGAATATTTATTTGTTATTTCTGCTAAGTTCATTTTGTAAACCTATCAAATATTTCTTGGCTAAATAACCTTTTTTGTTTAGCTAATTTTTCACCCTCGGCTATACTTTCTTCTAAGGCTTTTATTTTTACCTCTAAATCTTCTGGTGTTCTGGCTTCCGAAATAATTTCTAAGATTTCATCTTGAATTTTAGTCCTCTCTTCGAGTTCAGTTAAAATTGGTTCAATCTCGCCAATTGCTCTTTTAGTTATCCCAATTTTCTCATAAAGTCTCTTTATGATTCGTTCATCAATAGATCCTCTAACCGCTAAGTTATAGACCAATACTTTATATTTCTGACCAATGCGGTGAAGTCTCCCAATTCTCTGCTCCATTTTCATTGGATTCCAGGGAAGATCAAAGTTGATAATTACGTGACATTGGTGTTGTAGATTTAACCCCTCGGATCCGGCATCTGTAGAAAGTAATATTTGAACTTTAGGATTTTCATTAAATTCTCGAATAGTTGCTGTTCTTTCCTTTGATTTCATGTACCCTCCAAATGGTAAAAAGCTAATTTTCATTTTTCTAAGAACGCTGGCTAAATATTTCTGGGTATCCTCATAAATAGTATAAATCAAGATTTTATCTTTTCCGTGGTCGTTTATTACTCTAACTAACTCTTCGGTTTTACTAGGATTTTCTATCTGAGAGGCTAATTCTAAAAGATTCCTTAGTTTCTTTTCAACCTGTGAACCCAGAACAATTGATTTTTCTAATTTTCTTTTAAGAGTCTCCTGAATTGCTTTAGGGCTACTATTGGACCTCATACCAAGATGTATTAACTCAAATTGTTCTGCCCAGCGCTGTTTTTCTTCTAGTTGCTCTTTTATAAATTTTACTCTTTCCCCTATATACTCATCGACGGCCTTATGGAATTGAGTTTCTTCTTTTGAAGCGTCGGTGACAAGAGAAGTAACTATCCTCGGAGGAATTGGTAAATTTGCATCGATTCCTCGTTGCCTTACCATTACCTGGTTTTTCATAATTTCGAACTCTTCTCTATTTTTTAACTTTCTTCCCGACGGATCGGCATAGAATTCTTTTTTAAAATTAGGAAAAGTTCCAAAAAATCCAGGCCTGACCAAGTCGGCTAAATTATAAAAATCTTCTAATTTATTATGAATTGGGGTAGCAGTTAGAAATAAAAGATGACGGGGTTCAAGTTCTTTAATTAACGGGTAGGTATATTTTCTATTCCGCATCCTGTGGGCTTCATCACAAATAATTAAATCCCACTCTACTTTTTTAATGTCTTCAGCATAATTTTTTGCTTTTTCGTAAGAGCTTATAATTAGGGGGTGTTCAGTAAATCCCGCAAACTTAGAATTATAAAAATCCCAGACATCATCTCGTTGCTCAGATTTTTGCCAAGAAGCATTAATAAACTTGAAATCAAAAATATCGAACATCTGATACTGCCATTGAGAAGTCAGTGATGCCGGAACAATTATAAAAATTTTACTAATGAGTTTATCGTAGAAGAGCTGTTTTAAAATAAGACCAGCCTCTATCGTTTTCCCTAAACCAACTTCATCAGCCAAAATTCCCTTGCCTTGCATCACCCTTAAAACTCTCCCAGCTGCATAAATTTGATGGGGATAACGGATATAGTTTTTATGTGAATATTCACCAATGAATAATTGTCCAATATCCGAAATCAAACCTGCTTTCACTACTTCTAATCCAAGCTCACCCCATTCTTTAGAAGAAGGCTTTAATTTTGGAAGTTTTTCTATTAACTTTGATTCAATAAATTTAAGTTTCATTTTAACGACTCGGTTCCTCAATTATTTTTCTCTCCTCCCCTGTAATTCCATACAAATCATAGACCAATCCATCTATCTTTTTGTCGGTTTCGGCAATTTCTTTTTTAAGTTGCTCGACAGACAATTGAAGAGTTTTATACTCGTTTAATATTTCTGCTAAATTAGATTTTTTATCCCAATGAATTTTGGTATTTAAAATTCTTGCGATCCAAGAACCTCCATCTTTACCACTTAAAATACCCGTTCGTAAGCTATCTAAATATTTAGTTAAAAATTCAGCAGAAATTTCATCTTGGCAAACTATCTTTATGGTAGGTTTTTTGCTTATAGCAACTATTACAGTATCATCCTTCTGCTCAGCACCAATTTTACCCTTATCACCCAACTTTGCTTGGGAATCTTTAATATTTACAAAATCTAATCCTTCGATTTCTTTTAATGAAATTTTATTTTTAATTTTGCTTTTCACTATTTCATAAAAACTCTTCTCCGTTTCCTGTAATTTTTTATTCAATTCCAACATTTTATCTGCCATTTCAATAAAAGATTTCTGTTGCTCTGGGCTAGTAGAATAAATAGGTAATTGATTTAAATAACTTCTCGATATATTCACAGTTAAACGAGCAAAATTAGTAAACTTAGCATTAAAATAAAAATTAACTAGCTTCGAGTTCAAAAGGGCGAGTATATATTTATGGTCAAATTGCGATGAGAGAATTATTAAACTATTAATCGAATTAAAAATGTAATATTGTTCGGAATCAAGCGTGGCAACAATTGGATTTGTCCCACCGCCTATTCTTTGAATAAGAATTTTAACAGGGGATAAAAAAATTGATTCATCTTGGGCAACGTGAAGTTTTTTCTTATCGTAAATAATATATTTATTATTGAAACTGAGGCGATAACGCCCAATATCTTTGCCCTCAAGCAATTTTTTATACTTTGGGCCAGCTGGATAATTAGTAATGTATTTACTTTTGTCTTTTTTAGTTTGAATACCAGCAATTAACCTCTTTTCTATAGTACTAAGGGGTTGGCTCATATTGTTTAATTTCTGAAGAATTTTTTCTATAATGGGATTGCTAAAAATATTAAACACATAATTTATATTTTTTTTAAAAGATTTCTGAGGAATCTTATATTGAACATCTCTATTTATATCATTAACGATAGTGACTTCGTTTTTAAAATCTTTGCCCTTCTGTAAAACCATAGTTATAATTTCTCCAGTTGTATCTTCAAAAAAAGCGCTTCCTATATTCGTTATTATCTTGAGCTTACTATTATTTAAAACATAAGAGCGTATAAACCTGTATGGGCTCGCTCTTAAAAATGTGCTATACAAAACGTATGATAAAACTCCTTCTTTTTTCAACTTTTTAATGCCAAATTCAATAAATAGAGAAAATAAATTTATTTTCCCGAGTCCGGTTTCAAATTTATTAGCATAAGAATACTTCTTTTCGATACTAAATCCTGCTTCACGCGTAAAAACATATGGCGGATTTGCTACTACTGCATCGAATTCTTTTGGTAGGTCTTTCATTGTTCTGATGCCAGATCCTTCAAAGAAAATTCCTGTTTTCATTCGTTCAGCTAATTCAAATAAAACCTCTTGTTTTATTGGTTGTTCTGACAAAATCCTGCCCGAACCATTTTTCCAAACCGTTATTTCTTTGCCACCCAGTAATTTAATTGTTTCTTTAACAAGTTTTTGTTTTTGTTTTTCACCAACATCTTTAAACAATGCCACCTGCGGAATATCAAAACCAGTTTCAAGTAAACTATCGCCGTGAATGATATTTATATATTCTGGAATATTTTTTAAATCCTGTAGGGCTAAATTAATTTTGGAAAGCAAAACCGCAAATGGCTCAATATCTATGCCCCAAAGATTATGAGATAAAATTTGCTTATGCGCTTCAGCCGGCGACATTCCTAATTGATTAATAAAAATATCTTTCAATTTTCTATAAGCTGCTAATAAAATTTGCCCCGAACCGCAAGCCGGATCTAAAACCAAAAAGTCTTTTGTTATTTTCTGCCCCTCAAAAGCTTTTTCTACTAAATATTCCGCAATTACTGGTGGAGTAAAAAATAAACCAAGCTCTTTCCGTTTTTTTCTCTCAAAAAGTTTTTCATAAAATGCCGAAACAACGATGGGATCTAGGGTGGCAAAATCTAAAGAACCCTTATCTTTATATAATCCAGAACTGGGCTCATTGCTTAAAGCATCGATTAAATATGTTTCCAAGCTTTCTTTTGTTGGCAAAAACTCATCGTAAACAGTAATTTTATAGAGTCCTCTAAATTTCTCTCCAGCTTTTCCAAATGCTTCTCTAATAACCTCTTGAACTTCTTTATTTTCCTTTTGCCATTTTTCTATGGTTTCGCTTCTAAAATATGGCTCAAGAATCTTTTTATCTTCAGCAAAACGCAGAAAAAGAAATTTCAGCATTAGAGTCATTACCGCTTTGTGGCAAAACCGCTCAATGAATTTATCATCAATCTCTTGGTTAGTTTCCTGAGCCAAAGCTTCAACTTCGTTAGCAAATTTAGAACCTGGAATATAATTTTTCTCCCATTCTTTTTCAATATCAATACGAGCTCTATCATAAAAAGCCTTCATCCGTTGGGCCAAAGCCTCAACCGCTTGTTTATATTCTCCAATTGGTATCGCCATAATCTTATTTTACCGGCGCTGTAACCGTAACCCTAATTGAACCATTTTTTAATGGTTTTTCAGTAAAAACAGTTATATCAACGCCTTTACCATATTCAACCGCTTCCAATATCCCTCTCGCTAGTTTAATGGCATTAGTTTCGTTTCCTTTCTTAAAATGAATCCCTAAACTTTTCTCACCTCTATAGACCTTAGTTGTAAGATAGGCAAACGCCTTTCTTTTTCTTTCCATAACTGGATAAATGCTTTAAAAATTTATAAAATTCGACTTTAGAATAACACTCATCAAAAGCTCCTCATCTTTGAGGTTCTTTGGGCCTTTAGAAATTAACTTTTCTCGCGGTCGCTGATCTTTTGGTAAATTCTTAATTTTCATACTTTGTATCATTATTTCTTCTACGGCCTGTTCCGCCAAGGGCGGATTGCTATTTGTTGCCAATCGCTTCGCTCTTGGATAAACATGGAACAATTTTCGCTAAATCCTTTATTTTCGCCATAGTTTTTCACTTCTATGTGTTAAATTAGAAGCAGATATTTTAGGGGAATTTTAATAATTGACTCGTTTACCAATTCTAAATTTTCGCTTCCAAAAACTATGCCATATCGGCTTTTTACTTTTTTCATAGTATTTTTCACTTGTTCAATCTCATTTTTATTAAAACCAATCTCGATAACAATATTGCTTCTGTCTTTTAAATTTAATACAAAATCCGCTCCGCCTTCGGCTAAATCATAAGAAAGGTTTATTGCATATTTGCTATGGCTTTTTAAATCCTTTAAATAAATTAAAGTAAAATAATCTTCCAATTTTTTCCCTTCAATCCCCGGCAAATAAATATTATTTAATACCGCCGATCTTAAAGATGGCGTTACAAAAAGAAATTTTGGCGTTTTTCTTGTGCTTCCGTATGTCTTCCCGTAAGTTTTTACCTTCACCAATACCCCGCTCATTATCAAAACTTCAATTAAGCTCTCCAGTGTCTCCACTCTTTCTATTTTTAGAGATTCTTTTAGTTTGCCATAACTTATTAAATCTGACTGCGCGAAAAGATAAAGCAGGTCTCCTATTTTTGCGATAGTTTGTGTCTTGAATTTTCGTAGTGTAATAATGTCTTTCGCGATAATGCCATCTATAACGCTTTTGATTTTTTCTATCGCCTTTTGTTTGTTTTTAATTCTTATGACTGAAGGGAAACTGCCGGATTCGAAAAAATCCCTTTCGGATTCGGGCGGAACCGATTCTACAAAAAACTTTCTTATCTCTCGCGACTTTATATTTAATCTTTCAAAAACTTCAGCCGCGTTAGAAGAATTAAATAAAGCATCCTGAAGATAATCAGACAATCCGGGTAAAGGATATTTACCGTATTTCAAAATTAAATACTCGTTAAATTCCATCGGGAAAATTTCCCAAATATCTGTTCTCCTTCCAAGATCGGGAATCATTTTTATTTGGAGGACGGAGGAACCGGTAGCTATTACTAAAACATCTCTATGTCCTTTGGTCCTGTCAAAAATAGTTTTTAGAAACAAACCCCAATTTTCGTCAAAATGAACTTCATCAAGAAGAATTAAAATCTTTTTTTGCGGCTTTTCAAAATGAAATTCCTTAATTTCTTCATAAAAATTAAAAAAATCATTCAAAGAAATCTGGTCAGCGTGTAGTTGACTGACATCAATATACAATCTTTCATCTAACTTGCCGATGTTTTCTAGAAGATTTCTATCTTTTGGTTTTAGAAATTTCTCTATAGTATAGGTTTGCGCTAAAAGTGTGCTTTTGCCTATACCTCTAATACCGGGCATTAAAACAATTTTTTCTATCTCCAATAATTCATTATTTAAGAATTTTTCAATGGTTTTTTTAAATTTTGCAAACATAAAGCGTGTCGGCAGTATTTTTTTGTTTTCATCATAAATATAGCCCTCAATTCTTTGGGGTAAATTTGACTGCCATTTAGCATAAAATTGTTCTATATTTGCTTTGTTCATATTCAGTATCTATTATAATAGGTACTGAAATACTGTCAAGTCCCTATTATAATAGTGGTGTGGATAACTATACTTACAACCAAATTAAGGGTTTAATAAATTTAAACCCTAAGTCTTTGGTATTTATTTTTGTGATTCGTAGTTTATACTAATTAGGTTCAAGAATCTGTATAAAATCTTTAACAATTTTCAAATATTGTAACATGATGAGGTTGAACCTTATCATACTCATCATAATTTAAATTTACTTTTCTGCTTTAGCTAATTCTTGCTTTCGATCGCTTAACCAACTTTCCCATGTAACTAAATATTGCGGAAATTTTAATTTATTCTCTACAATATAATTAAGCCAATTCTTAGCTGTATTGATATCTCCTTGTTCTAAGGCAAGCCTAAAGCCTTTAGTATCCCGGAAACCAAACTCTTTTTGTAATTCAGCTTGCGCTACTTCTTTGGTTCTGTGCTCCATTTCTTCTAAAAGTCCATCATTCTTTAACTGTTGATAAAGCTTAATCTCTTTTTGGCGATCACTTAACCAACTTTCCCAAGTGGCTTCATATTGGGGAAAGTTTTCTTTATTTTCCATAATATAGTTTAACCACTCCTGGGCTAATTCAATCTCGCCATTTTGTAAGGCCAATTGAAAATCCGAGGTTTTTCTCAAATTGAATTCTTCAATTAATTCTTGTTGGGCTACTTCTTTAGTTCTCTTTTTTTCCATTTTTTTCTCCTGATTTTTGTTTAAAAAAGAATTTTCATTTATCATACATATTTGTTATTATTTGTTATGATTTGTTAAATATATTTATATAGGTCTATTTAATTATTTTTTAATTCCTTATACTAATTTTTCTGGTTTTTTGAGACTTTTTTATCGTTTTCCCGACATCAGCAAAATGATCAGAAATTTTAATTTTTGTTTTATTAATATATGATTCAAAATCTTTGGTTAATGATTTAACGATTTCTTGTTTCATAATTTTATATTAATTCTTAAAACAATATTATTTCTAATTTAATGTCTTGCATGAAAATGCAGAATAATTAACCTTTCTAACTCTGATTTAACTTTTCTAAAATCAGGTAAATTAGGAATCTGGTGCGAAAGCCGGTTTTTCCAATTCACTTTAACTAAGTTTTAATAATTTTTTTAATTTGCTCGGGCGAAACATTATCAATCAAACGCCAATCGTTTCTATTTAGATTCTTTTTAGGCAAACAAGGATCAAATAAATCATACCTTTCTTTAACATATTTTCTTAAATTCTGGTAAATTTCCTTGTTACCAATTCCTAAAATCTCTAAAATATAACCTAAACGTTTAGCCACTACATTTTTATTGTATTTTCTAACATATTGAAATAATTTTTTAAAATCTATCTTATCTTTAACTAGATAAATACCTGTGGCTATTTCTGCAATCCCTCCACAATACTCTGGATGCAATAAGCAATCTAGAATTGTTTTTTCCATATCAGAAAAACGAACTTTTTTTTGTTTATCAATCCATTTTTCCACAATTCCAAAAATAAATTTTTTATCAACAAAAACAAACTTTAAAAAACCTTTCATTTCCTTTGGAGTTATTTGCCTTTTTGAAGTTGAAATAAAAATTTTGTTTACTGGATGTGTTACCATACCCCAAAAACTCATAGCGCTATAAAAAGAAATATAGTATTCCTGGGAATTAACAATTTCTTTGGCGGCAATAAACCAATTGCCAATATATTTTTTTACACTGCCTATCTCTTGGGGAATAATTATATGTCTGCCTTTTTTAAGAGAAGAAATAATTTCTCTTTTTTTCAATTCTGAAATTAATCTACCAGCTGAAAAATAACTTAAATTAGTTATTTTTTTTACATCCTCAATATTAAAAATCACCTTATTTTGTTTATAAAGCTCTTCAATAAGATTAGCGCTTGTCTTTCCTATTGTTTTTTTCATATAAAAACTACTATTTGTTCATATAATTAACGTTCTCATCGTTAATTCTATACATAGAACGTAGATTTGTCAACCTAAATCCAATACTCTCAAATGTAGAATAAATCCTGCATCTTGATAATAAATTGAATCTGAAGGTACAGAAAGTCAATCTGCGGGGACAGATATTCTATGTAAAGAATAGTTATCCCCAAGATTAAATTGTTACTTTGTGATAAATATATTCAGTACGGTACTTTAACATCATGTAGATAATGTCACACAACCTTCTTTTAAGACAACGAAGGGCCTGGGTTTTAGTTTTCCCTTCTGATATTTTTCTTTGAAAATATTCTTTAGCATACTGGCTGCCATATCTTCCAATTTGGGATAGAGCAATTCTGTGAACAGCTTTATTGAGTCTTCTATTCCCGGATTGAGATTTAAGATGTTTTCTGCTTTTTCCTGACGATTTTTCCTTGGGACAGAGGCCGGCATATTTA
>JAHIMV010000087.1 GCA_018896315.1 Patescibacteria group bacterium
AAATTATCATTTAATAATTTATACTCTTGTCCGTCTAAAGCCAATAGTTTTTCATTGGCCTTAGCTCTTCTAATAATAATTTGTATTTGTTTATTCGTAATTTGTTTAGATTCGTAATTCGTAGGAGCCAACTTGTTGGCATCAAAGGCATGAAGCGGTTGACCAATCTCAGTTAAAATATAATTGGTAATGTCTACGACATTATTAATTGATTTTATGCCTAAATTACGCAACCTGGTTTGCAGCCAATCAGGCGAAGGAGCAATTTTAACATCATCCATAACCACAGCCATGTATCGAGGACAAAGTTTTTTATCTTCTACTTTAATTTGAATCGGAGATTTATTAGAAGTTGATTTTAATTTTAAATCTTTAAATTTTGGTTTAATGTTTAAAACTACGCCAATTTCTCTAGCAAAACCAATATGACTAAATAAATCTGGCCGATGAGTTAATGATTTATTTTCCACGTCTAAAATAGTGTCGTCTAATTTTAAGGCTTTGGTTAATAACTGCCCTGGTTTTAAACTTGAAGGAAGAATTAAAATTCCTTCTTGATCGCTCCCCAATCCAAGTTCATCTTCAGAACAAAGCATGCCATTTGATTTTACTCCTCGAATAACTGCTGGTTTTATTTCCATGCCATTGGGCAAAACAGCTCCGGACAAAGCTAAAGGAACCTTTTGTCCATCTTTAATATTTGAAGCTCCGCAAACAATTTCTTGTTTAGCTTTTCCATTATTAACAACTGCAATTTTTAATTTATCAGCTCGGGGATGTGGTTTAATCTTAATAATCTCAGCGACAATAACTTTTTCCAAACCCTGGCTTAGTTTAAAAATTTCTTCAACTTCAGCTATTTGCATACTTAAAATCTCTCCTAATTGCTGAGGAGATTTTTTTAAACCAGGTAAAAGCTGTTTTAACCAATTATAACTTAATTTCATGCCAAATTTATGTTTCTTGACTCTGTGAAGGGCAGACCTTCACAGAGATTATACTAAAACTGTCTAATAAATCTTAAATCACCTGAATGAAGCCAGCGAATATCGTCAATCTTATGCTTCATTATTATTAATCTGTCCAAGCCTATACCAAAAGCAAAACCAGTATATTTTCCTTTGGCATAACCCGCGTGTTTAAAAACCTCTGGATGAATCATGCCTGAGCCAAGAATCTCTACCCAGCCTGTCTGGGAACAAACCGGGCAACCCCGCCCGACTTCGCCTGGACGAAGTCCTGGCGGGCGGGCCTTTCCTCCACAATTTAAACAAGCAAAATCAACCTCAAAGCTAGGCTCGGTAAAGGGAAAATAGCTTGGCCGCAATCTAATCTTCACGTTTGTTTTAAATAAGGCGTTTAAAAAAGTTTTTAAAGTATAAATTAAATTAGCGACACTGATTTCCTTGTCCACGGCAAAACCTTCCACTTGATAAAGAGTGTGTTCATGAGAAGCATCAGTAGCTTCATGGCGAAAACACTTGCCAATAACACAAACTCTTAAAGGTGGTTTTCTTTTCTCCATTACTCTTACCTGCATCGGTGAAGTATGAGTCCTTAATAATAATTTTGATTTTTGATTTTTGATTTTTGATTTTACAAAAAACGTGTCCCACATATCCCTAGCCGGATGGCCCTCAGGAATGTTTAAAGCTTCAAAATTATAATAATCTGTTTCAAGTTCTGGACCTTCTAAAATCTCAAAGCCCATAGAAGAAAAGATATCAGCCACCATTTGTTTTCCCTGAGTCAAAGGATGTAAATGTCCAAGCTCTGTTTTCTTTCCAGGTAAAGTAAGGTCTAAATTGATGCTTGATGATTCATGATTGATGATTGATTTTAATTGTTGTCGTTTCTGTTTTATTTTCTCTTCTATTTCAATTTTAGTCCTATTAGCTAAACTACCAACCTTTGATTTTTCATTAGCTGGCAAATCTTTTAAACCACGCAAAACCTTTGTTAATTCTCCATTTTGCCGACCTAAATACTGACGCCAAATCAAATCTAGGGAAGAAATATCTCTGGCTTCCTTAATATTTTTCAAAGCATCTATTCTTAATTGTTCAATTTGAGAAAGCATAAACGTTACATTTAAAATCACAAGCGCCAAGCACCAAATTCCAAACAAATTCTAAATTCTAATATCCAAATTCAAAACAATTTTGATTATTGGAATTTTGGTCATTAGATATTGTTTGTTGTTTGTTATTTGTTATTTGTTATTTCCGCACGAAGTGCGGCTATGTCTTATACTTTTTACGAGAAGAAAGAAAGAAAAATTCTAAAAACATTAAAAATAAGAGTAAAAACAAAGCATTCCACCATCTTAAAATGCCTAAACCCTGCAGCAAAAATAAGCCAACAATCAAAAGACTTAACCAGATCCCTTGGCGAAAAGATGCTTCTACATGTTTAAAAACTGGTCCTTTGATAAAACGAGCCCTAATTAAAAATCCAATTATAGCGATTGTTCCTAAAATAGCTAAGAACAAGCTAAAATAAAACAAGACAAAACCAATTAATCCTGTCTCTTCTGGATTGATAAAAAAGATAACAAAAACCCAGAATAACCAACAAAAAATAGACAAAACGCTCATTAAATTAAGGTATTTTTTCAAAGTCATAGGAAAATCATTAGAACATTATAACATTGGAACATTATAACATTTACTTATTATTTTTATATATTTGATTAAAATAACTCTTCGCATTGCCCCGCCTGCGCAGGCAGGCCTTGAAATTAAATATTATTGTATAAATAATAATGTAATTTAATTATAGGAACCTTTCGCTCGCCCCGCCTGCGGCGGGACAAGCTCAAGAACCCTGCTATTCGCTACGCTCATAGTAAGAACCTGCTTCGCAGACCTGTCCGCCGATGAGGCGGGACCTTGAAATTAAACTCTATTGTATAAAAATTAAGGTAATTTAATTATAAGAACCCGCTCACTTCGTTCGCAGAACCTTGAAATTAAACTCTATTGTATAAAAATTAAGGTAATTTAATTATAAG
>JAHIMV010000088.1 GCA_018896315.1 Patescibacteria group bacterium
AAATTATTTTTTGCTCTAATACAATAAAGATATAATCCTTTCATAAAATATAATCCTAATCCACCAGCCTCGCCGCCCGCTTCGACGAGGAATCGAGGCGAGAGTCTAGGCGGGCGAATGAGATATCCGAATGCTCCAAATATAATTCGCATGTGCGCATTCGTAGTGCGCTATTCGCATACTATTCCTCCCGACTAATTTCTGTATCTGTCCTTTTTCGGAGCTCTTTCCGCTGGTAACTAATAAGATTTCCTTTGGCGTCTAAGTGAACATCGTAGGTTCCCAAAACGTCCATTCCCCTGGGAATAGATTCTTTTTCAACAATTTCAATAGTAACTACCCAGCCCTCTTTATCTTTCTTTATGCCAATTCCGGCTGGTTCTTTAAAGCCAGTTAAATCAGCTACTTGTTTTTTTGCTTTCTCTGTTAATTCTTTTGGTTCCATAAAAATATATGTTTAATTTTTTATCCTCAATACAGATCCGACCTTTTGTTTAATAACGCATTTTCTCTTAACTACTGTCTGTTTTCTTCTTCCTTAAGAACATTTAATCTTTCTAAAACATCCTCTTCTTTCTTTTGATATTCTTCTTCGCTAATCTGGTCAGTTTCAAAAAGCATCTGCAAGCCCAAAAGCTCTGTTTTAATTTTTTCTTCCGTGTCCTCTAGCTCTTCGTCGGCTAACTCCTGAACCTTTTTAGCCAGATATACAAAACCTTTAATTGGAGCTAACAATATATCATCGACAATAAACATAATTTCATTTTTATTCGTATGTGCCCCGGTCACTACCGGGGCTATTCGCCCGCCTCGACTCGCCTTGAGCTCGTCGAAAGGCGAGGCGGGCATACTTAAAATAATATCTTGGTTAATTGATTTAGCTTCTTAATTTCTTTAACTTCTTCGGATTGAAGTTGGACCTCGCTGATGTTAAAACTCGGAAACAATCTCTTTATCTCTTTTATATATTTCTCCTGTTCTTTCCTCCTGGCCTGACAAAATTGGCAGTCGTTTTTGGGAAAAATATTATTGATAATAATGTGGCTTGAGGGAATGTTAAATCTTTGAAGGTCATTTATTAAATCCTCGGTCTCACGAACAGCCATTACCTCGGGAATTGTAACAATTATAAATTCGGTTCTCTCGCTATCTTGAAGGAGATTTCTGACCCGTTTAACAGTTTTTTTCATCTCTAAAAGAAATTGGTCCGCTTTTTCTGTTTTTTCTCGGCCAGAAATCCGCTTTATCATATAATGATAGCGCCAGCGCGTTTTAGCCAAAAATTTGATCCAATCATCTAAAAGTTCGGGTAAGGCTAAAAGTCTTAAAGTGTGGCCGGTCGGCGCGGTATCCACGATATAAAGTTCGTATTCTCGGCTTTCCATAAAATCAGTAATTTTCTTTAGCCCCATTACTTCGTCAAGCCCAGGTATATCTAAAGAAAATATCTCTTCAACCTCTTCTTTAGCTAAATAAGTACCTTTATGTAAAATATCTAAAATATCTTCACCATACTCTTCTTTAAATTCCTTCAAAACTTGCTTAGCGTCAATCTCCAGCGCATAAAGATTCTTAACATTCTTTATGGCAGTAGGTTCATTTGAGAGTTTCTGTCCAAAGCTATCTGCTAAAGAAGGAGCAGGGTCAGTGGTAAATATCAAAGTTTTTTGATCTTGGGCAAATCTAATCGCTGAAGCCGCAGCCATTGTTGTTTTGCCTACTCCACCTTTTCCTCCATATAGGATAAATTGTAAATCTTTTTTTAAGAGATTTTTTAAAGCCATTTTTAATTATTCAGACAACTAAATGCAATTCCACGAAATTAAAAGCAGGAATAGGACCTATGTAAATAAATTTAGTCCTTTTGTCGTATTTTTCCATAAGAGCTTCAACTCTCTTATCAAATTCTTTTTCATTCTTTTTTGGTACCAAGAAAGCGCTGCTTAAAATCATTGAATCTTTCATAATCTCTCTGCTTCTTAAAAGTTCTCTTTCTTTAAAATCCTTTGCTAACTTCTTTAAAGGACTAAGCATACTTTCGGCCTCTCTTTCCCTTTTAA
>JAHIMV010000089.1 GCA_018896315.1 Patescibacteria group bacterium
AAAAAAGCGGAAAAGTGTCTCACGAAAGGGGCTCACTTCCAACCTTAATTTTAAATAAAAAAATGATTATTACTTTAACAGCATTTCTTTTTTTGACTAGCATAATAACCATTGCTCCTTTATTTCATTTTCAGCCCGTTACAGGACCAATTGTTAATGCAATCCTTTTTATTTCTGTTTGTTTATTAGGAACAGAATATACCCTTTTAATTGGGCTAATTCCCAGTGTAATTGCTTTGTCAACTGGTTTATTGCCCGCTATTTTGGCTCCGATGATACCTTTTGTCATGTTATCCAATGCGATTTTAATTATTACCTTTGCCCATTTAAGAAATAAAAATTATTGGCTAGGAATAATTGTGGCTAGCGTCTTAAAGTTTATTTTTCTTTTTACTACTAGTTCAGTTGTTGTTAACTTGCTTTTAAAAAAAGAAATCGCTGCTAAAGTAGCGGGTATGATGAGTTGGCCGCAGCTAGTAACTGCCTTAGCAGGAGGTGTTATTGCTTATATTTTTTTAAGCAGTTTGAAAAGGGTCAAGAATAATTTTTAAGACTTTGTTCTATTTTCCTTTTTGTTTCTCGTTTTTTAATATTTTCTCTTTTGTCCCACTTTTTTTTTCCTCTAACTAAACCAATTTCAATCTTGATAATGCGGTGTTTAGTATAAACCTTAAGAGGAATGATTGTTAACCCCTTGGTTTTGATTTTGCCTATTAAAGAGGCAATTTGTTTTTTATTCAAAAGTAATTTTCTATTTTGAGTTGGGTTATAGTCTTTTTGTACCTGAGCGGCAGGGGCATAAGAGTCAACGTGAACATTTATTAGCCAAACAGCCCCTTTTGAATCAATATTAACATAACCGCCAGAAAGGTTAATCCGCCCGTTTTTAATAGATTTAACCTCTGGCCCAGAAAGCACAATCCCTGCTTCAAGAGATTGCAAAATTTCATAATCGTAATAAGCTTTTTTATTAGCTGTTATTATTGGCATGTCTATATGATAATATATATAAATTTTTTGATTATGATAATCAATTATTATATCATAATGTTGCAATAGAATGTTGACTCTAATTATGTATATTATAACAACCTCTCCTCGCTTTGCTCGTCGAGAACGTTGAAATTAAAACTCTATTGTATAGATATTAAGGTATTTTAATTATAACATATTGTCATTTTTTTAAAATATAGTATAATATAATAATGTTATAATGTTAAAATGTTTTAATATTACAATGTATGCGTATTGGTATTGATTGTCGAACAATTTTACACCCAGAAAAAGGCGAAGGAGCCGGCCTGGGTCATTATACATATCAATTAGTCAGGCATTTATTAAAAATTGATAAAAAAAACACCTATTTTTTATTTTTTGACCGTTCAGTTCAAAAGAGAAGATTGGATAAATTTAAACAAAAAAATGTTTTAATTAAATTTTTCCCTTTTCTTCAGTATAAGAATTTAATGCCTGAGAGCCTTTCCCATCTTTTGGTTAATGCGACATTAGACAGGGAGGATTTAGATGTTTTTCACTCACCAACCTTGTCCCTTCCCCGTTCTTATCAAGGATCAAGCGCGATTACAGTTCATGATTTAGCTTTTTATAAATTTCCCGAATTGACTTCACCTGAAAAATCTTATTTATTAAAAACCATTGTTCCTAATATTCTTAAAGAAGCCAAAAAAGTCATCGCGGTTTCTAAATCAACAGCCAAGGATTTGCAGGAAATTTTTAATTTAGACGCGAAAAAAATAGAAATTATATATCATGGGATTGATCAACGTTTTTTCAAAAAAAGAATTTTGCCAGAAATAAAAAAAATAAAGAAGAAATACAATATTCAAAAGGATTATTTATTTTTTATAGGAACTCTTGAATCAAGAAAAAATATTATGCGGATTATTGAGTCCTATGAACGCTTTAGAGATGGTTTAGTTCAGCCTTTATCTAATACAGGAAATAAGATAAAAATTAGCCAAAATATTTTTTCTAAATATCAACTTGTTTTATCTGGGGCTAAAGGATATGATTTTAAAAAAATCAAAAAGAAAATAGCTGATTCAGGGTATAAAAATGATATTATTTTGCCGGGATATGTTGAAGCCGACGATTTAGGAGCACTTTTTAGTGGAGCGAGTTTGTTTGTTTTTCCTTCACTTTATGAGGGCTTTGGCTTGCCAATTCTTGAAGCAATGGCTAAGGGAGTTCCTATACTCAGCAGCAATATTTCTTCTATTCCTGAAGTAACGCAAAGCGCAGCGATTTTGGTTGATCCTTATAATGTCGCCCAAATAGCCCAAGCAATATATGTTTTATTGGGAGATAAGAATTTACAAAAAAAATTAATTGCTAAAGGCCAGACACGAGTTAAAAATTTTACTTGGGAAAAGTGCGCTAGAAAAACCCTTAATGTTTACAAAGAGATAAATAAAGGTTAGAACATATCTAATTAATTAAATTAATAATTTATTACAATGTCAGAAACAATGAAAAAATCCGAACCATTAGTATCAAAAGGTAGAACAGCTAATGGAAAAAAAGGATTAGTATTATTAGTTGTAGGTATTATTGTTCTAGTTGCGATTATTGCCTTTTTGGTGATGACAATTTTTGTTTCACCAGTTAAAGGAAGCGCTTGGTATGGAATTTTCTTAACTAATGGCCGCACTTATTTTGGTCATATTGTTAAACAGAATTCCCAGACAGTTGTTTTAAGAGACGTT
This sequence comes from Patescibacteria group bacterium, assembly GCA_018896315.1. Classification (GTDB taxonomy): domain Bacteria; phylum Patescibacteriota; class Patescibacteriia; order UBA2591; family UBA6264; genus JAHIMV01. The sequence goes on from JAHIMV010000089.1 coordinate 2,727, forward strand.
TATTATTTACAGGTTCAACAAATACCTCCAACTGAAGAAGGAGTTGAGCCTCAACCTCAAATTACTTTAATAAATGTCAGTGACGATCTTCATAGTCCAGAGAGTGAAATGCAAATTAGTCGCGCCCACATTCTATATGTTCAAAAGCTAAAAGAAAGCTCTCAAGTAGTGACAACAATTAAGCAATTAAGCCAAGAATAGCCTTTTATTTAGGGGTAATAATACTTTAAGCCCAAATATATTGGTATGCGAGAAGATCAACTGAAAAACAGAGGATCAAGTTTTTTAGGCTTTATATTTGTTTTATTGGTATTAATTCTAGGAATCAGCCTGATAGGCCTTTTTTATTTTAACCAAGATCAGTCAGATAATGAAAATCAAGACATTAGATTTTGGCTTTATCGGCATGCGGAACAAATAGTTGGGCAAGAAAATACATTTTTTGTTTTTATAAAAAATCAAGGACGTCATAACTTAGAACAGGTTGAGGTAGTTTTAAATTTTCCCCAGGGATTTATCGTTAAATCAAGTTCTCCATCCTGCAGTCAAATATTAGCTCAAAGATGTTTTTGGTCTTTTGACCAGATTAAAAAGGGTGAATTAAAAGAGATCGAGTTTCAGGGTCAGCTTTTTGGGCAAGTTGATCAAGTTCAAAATTTTGATGGCGTTTTAAATTTCCGTTTAGCCGGATTTTCTTCTGAGTTTCAAAAAACATTGTCTTCTTCGATTAAGTTAACACCATCAATTTTTTTAACTTGGCAAATTCCTGAACAGTCTAGTTTTGGCCAGAAAATAGAGTCAAATCTATCTTTAGAAAATATCAGCGAGGAAATAATTCCTACTACTCAGGTAATTATTAATTGGCCCCAAGATTTTACATTAGCAAAAGCAAAGTCTGTTTTAGAAAACAATAAAGGAGAGGAAATTGAAATTAAAGAATCAGAGCGTCAACTTAAGTGGAAAATTGATGATTTAAATCCAAAGGATAAAAAAGGACTTGAATTTGAAGGTGTTTTTAAAAATCCACTTATTAATGAATTAACATTTGATCTACAGGCTGGTGTTTTTGAAAATAAAGAGTTTTTTCCTCAAATTGAAAAACAAAAAAAAATATTACTTGAAAAGTTTGATTTTAATATATCCTTAGAGGCAAATGGTTTAATTGAAAAAATACAGAGCTGTGATTGGGGGCAAGTTTTGCCGATTGGCCTCACATATTATAATCAAAGTCAACAAACTATTAAAGATTTTGTTTTAAAATTAAAATTAATTGGCGGGCAGTATGTGGACTTTAATAGGCTTTATCAGTCTCGCTGGCACTATTATCAAGGTCCCGCCCACCTTGCTTCGCAAGGTGAAGCGGACAGGTCTAATTCTCAATTATCTTCTGCTTTTATTTCAAAAAAATTTTCCTCAGAGGTTATAGGTGAATCTTTAGAAATTTTTTCAGACAATGAAATCAAAGGATGGTCTTCAGATTTAATACCCGCTTTTAATCAAATTTTACCGGGAGATGAAGGTATAATTATTTTTGATTTTCCTTTAAAAACGCCTTTACAAGCAGCAAAAGACAATGAATTACAAGCGCAGGTTAGTCTTGAAATTTTAGGACAAGGAAAATTAAATCAAGAAGATTTTATTTGGGAGATGCAAGGAAATAAGATTGAGCTGCCCATTAAAACTAGTTTGAATTTAGAATCTGGCGCTCGTTATTACGATGATGAACACATTCCCCTGGGGCAAGGGCCCTTGCCTCCGCAGGTGGGAGAAGAAACTCGTTTTTCAATTTTCTGGCGGATTAAAAATACTACGAATCCAATTAAAAATATTTTTGTCAAAACAAAATTATCAGACAGTGTGTTTTGGACCGGCCAAACAAAGACAACTCACGGCCTGATTCTTTATCAAGAAGATAGTCAAGAGGTTTCTTGGCAAATTCCAGAATTATCAATTTATCAAGGAGGACCCTATTCATTAGTTGAGGCACAGTTTGAAGTGAAAATAGTTCCTGAAAAGTCTCAGTTGAATCAAATACTTTTTTTAACTGAAGATATATTATTAACTGCAGAAGACCAATTAACAGGTGATTTAATTTTTGATCAAACAAATGTTTTAGACACGAATTTAAAAGATGATCCATGGGGTCAAAATCAAGGGATTGTAATAGAATCTAAAGAATAATCCCTCACCCTTCAGCGATAATGCTTTGTCCGTAGGACTTCGCATTTTTAAATAATTGTATCACTAAGGTAGGGGAAAAATATAGATTAAATAATAATTAAATAATTAATTGGTGTATTTATTTAAAATGCATCGCTGAAGGGTGAGGGATGTCTAGAACTCGACACTTACTGGGAATAGTTTTAGCCAAAGAAAACTGGCGAGAGAACGACCAAATTATTTCTTTTTATAGTCAAGAATCTGGCAAATTAGAAATCCTTGTTCGCGGGGCGCGTAAAATTAACTCTAAGCTGGCTCCACTTATTTCGGAGCCTTTTGCTTTATTAGATTTGGTTGTTGCTCAAGGGAAAAATTATACTCATTTAATTGGCGGCGAGGTTAAGGAACGTTTTAAAAATATTATTACAGAAGAACAAAAGATTATTCAAACGAATACTTTACTAAAACGAATTAACCAATTAATTAAACCTCAACTTGATAAGAAAATTTTTCTTCTAATATTAAAATTTTTAAAAAAAATTAATCAAATTCCTTTAAATAAAATTAGGATTATTAATCATGCTTTTTTAATCAAATTTCTCGCTTTTTCAGGATATTGTCCAGAGATAAAAATTTGTTTAGTTTGTCATCAAATACCTCAAGGAGAAGAGATTATTTTTAATTTAGAAAAAGGGGGAATTGTTTGCCTGCCTTGCCAGCAGGCAGGTTTAAAATATAAGTTAGATGACAATCAAAATAATCAACAAATCAAGATTACTAAGCAAACTTTAAACGTTTTACAAAAGTTTCTTTATCAAGATTTTAATTCTTTAATTCAACAAAATTTTGTCCAAAAGGACTTACAAGTAGCTGAGAAAGTAATTAAGTTATTTTTCAACTGGCATCTTGATTGAAAAATTCCAAGCACCAAGCACCAAATAACAAACAATATCTAAATCTCAATGACCAAAATTCAATGGGTAAAATCAATTTAGAAGTGCAACTTTGAGTGGTATACTTAAAGTTGTATGACTAAAAAATATTACATCCAACTTGGGCAGAAAGAGCGCGACCGAATCTATCTGCTCAAGAAACAAGGCATGTCCAATAGCGATATCGCCAAACAAGTCGGTCGGGATAAATCAACCATTGGTCGTGAACTGCGGCGCAACAAGCATCTCAAGATCAATGAATATCTGCCGGACACGGCTCAACGCAAAGCTGACAAGCGGAAAATGCAAGGTCGCAAGCAGGCTTATATCATTAAACGTCCCGCGCTTAAGAAAAAAATTATTAGATTGCTCCACAAGGGTTGGTCGCCCGATCTTATCGCCGGTAGGTTAAAACGCAAGGGGTCAAATTATCTGAATCAAGAAAGCATTTATCAGTTCATCTACAGTTTAGAGGGCAGAAAACTTAATCTGCGCCAATATCTACGCCGTTCTCACCGCATCCGCCGTCCAAAGAAAGGGCGCAAGCCGCAGAAAAACTGCCGAATTCCCAATCGAGTGGACATCAGTGAAAGGCCTAAATATGTGGAAAAAAGAAGGCAATTCGGTCATTGGGAAGGCGACAACGTGCTCTACAACCGCCATCGTTACGCATTATCAACGTCAGTGGAACGTAAAACGCGCAAAGTAATAATTTCTAAACCGCCTAATCGTTCAGCCAAGGAAAAAGCCAAATGTCTGATTCGCCGATTCAACTATTTGCCCGAGTATGCCCGCCGCACCATGACCTATGACAACGGCAAGGAAGCCGTGGCTCATGAAACCGTTACTGCTGCCGTTGGTATGAAATTTTACTTTGCCAAAACTTATTCATCCTGGCAGAGGGGTACCAATGAAAACAGAAACGGGCTAGTAAGGTTCTATCTGCCACGTGAAACGGATCTAAACCAAGCGACCCCTGGCCAAATTCGGAAAGTGGAAAATCTAATCAATAATCGCCCTATGAAATGTTTAGGATATTTGACACCCAACGAAGCTTTTAAAATTGAAATAAACAAATTACAAAAAGGTCAATTTAACAAATATCAAAATTTTTTATCCACAAGTGTTGCACTTGTAAATTGAATGTGGG
>JAHIMV010000090.1 GCA_018896315.1 Patescibacteria group bacterium
CTATATATTGCGATAATTTCGGATAGATTTCGGATAGATTTCGGATAGAAAAATGTTAAAAATTTATTAAAAATGTTATATTCACAAATAAAAAAGGAGTTACTAGCGAGCACATGGGCTGCGTTACACTCCGTGAGTAAATATAACACACTTTAAAAAAGTGTCAATATAAGTAATAATTTTCTTATGGAAGAGATAAAACCAAAAAAACGAATCAAAAACTGGTAATTCCCAATTCTAAAATATCTATGACACAAAACATTAAAAAATTAATTGAAAGACAGAAAAATTCTACCAAAAACAACCTGTGGACAACTCTATTTGACAGGCCTGTTATATTTACTATAATAAAAATAGTTAATCCCACTGCCCTCTCGATTTTGAGACTTCGGTCATAAAATCGGGACGGCAGTTTTTATTTATTATATAGACATTATGAAGAAAAAAGTTTTTGTTTTTATAGACGGTAGTAATTTTTACTTCAGACTAAAAGAATTGGTTAGCGGTCTTGACGGTAAATTCAGTTTACTTAGTTTTAATTTCAAAATCTTTCTGGCGGTTTTGAAGTTACCTTAATTGGACCAGGAAAATCTTTTGAGAAAGAAATTGAGAGAGAAAAACTTCATAAGTTAGAAATAAATGAAAGGCAGAAAAAAGCAATTACCTATGTGAAAGAAAAGGGTTCTATAAAAAGGGGTGAGTATATGAAAATCAATAATATTGGACATACTATCGCCCATAAGGAATTAAGAGACCTTTTTAGAAAAAAGATTTTTAGACAAACGGGAATGGGTAAATATTTAAGATACGAGTTGATATAGGGTGGACGCAAGGTGGACGCAAGGTGGACGCAAATACTTGTGCTAAAATTAATTTTAAAAAACTTATAGTGGAATAAAAAAGGAGCTACTAGCGAGCACATGGGCTACGTTACACTCCGTGAGTAAATATAACATATTTTACTTACTATAGCAAAATATTTACTTACAAGACCCGCTTTTTGCAAAACCTGCCTCTATTGCCTCTTCTTCTGTACAAAAAAACTGTTCTCCTTTATCAAAAGACACCTTTACTTTTTCATAATTAGAACAACCCAGAGGAAAATATGTTTTACCTAAGCCATGCCCTGAAATATTTCCCTTAATAAGACATTTTGGATCAGTCGGCTGGTCATTAGCTTCTAATGGATAAAAACTCTCTGCTTTTTCTTCCCTGTTTTCACAAGCTCCCCACATACCCTTTCGTTCTGTAAGTGCTTCATTACGGCTGGAAGTTAAAAGCCTTCTGTATTCCCTGTTTTGAGAAAGCTTCATAATATCTGCGCATCCTTGCTCTAAAACATATCTATTAACAAATATTTTATCTATATATTCACTGTCACTTGGCAAAAATACATACCTAAGCAAACGTCCAAAATCATCCATACCAGAAATATCTCTTTTCAATTCTACGTTTTTCCCTTCAATAAGTTCGGTTAAAGCTTCTTTGGATTCTTGAAAAAAACACTCTCCAGACTCAGGAGCGTCAACACCAATAAGACGAACCTCTCTGTTTCCCTCCACAATTATTGTATCGCCGTCAATAACCCTGACAACCTCTACTAAATTAGAACCGGTTTCAGGAACAATTTCTGAATTTATTTCTATTGTGTCTCTGTCAACCAACCTAACAACCTCTCCAAAATTAGAATCATTTTCAGGAACAATTTCTGAATTAAAGTCAGACTCTCCTTGATACAAAGCTACTAATATAGCTAAAATTATAAGAAGAAACCCAGACAACCATTTCCTTAATGCTTCATGAGTCCCTGTTAAAGTCAGCACGCTAATTATTGCTCCAAGAACAATAGCAATTTTTAATAATAATGGTCTGTATATTTTTAACTTCTCTTTATCCTCTTTTTTCATACTTTTATTATAAGAACCCTTCGCTTCCCGCCAGAGGCGGATAAATTGCTCAGGAACCTTGAAATTAAATTATTATTATATAGAAATTAAGGTAATTTAATTATAATAAAAATAAGCATTAATGTCAAAACAAAAATCTAGAAATTAGATAAAAAAACACCTAATAATTTAAAAAATAAAATTAATAATATGAATTACTCTATTATCGGCACCGGATTTATTTCTCCACGGCACATTGAAGCTATTTATTACACTAAAGGAAAAATTATTGACGTTGTTAATACAGCTCATGGCCAAAATACTTGGAAAAAAGTAGTAAAAAATCCTAAAACAGATTGTATTGTTATTCTTACCCCTAACGACCTTCATTTTAAAATGGCTTTAGAAGCCTTAAAAAACAAAAAAATCGTTCTTTGTGAAAAACCATTATGTATTGATTCTAAAAAAGCTAAAATTTTAGCAAAATATAAAAATATTTTCGTTGTTCTTCAGCTAAGATACCATCCTTTAGTTAAAAAATTAAAAAAAGAGATTACCAAAGATAAAAAATATAAAATAGAAATGGATATTTCTGTTCATAGAGATAAATGGTATTACAAAATCTGGAAAGGACAAAAACAAAGATCTGGAGGAGTTTTATTCAACCTTGGTATTCACTATTTTGATTTACTTCTTTATCTTTTTGACCGGCCTAAAAAAATAAGAACCTTGACTTTA
>JAHIMV010000091.1 GCA_018896315.1 Patescibacteria group bacterium
AATTTTTGCTTTTAGTATTTTTGCTTTTTTAGGGGTATTTGTCTTATTTTTTCAAAAAAATCTGTTTGGAGGCCTTTTTTTTACAATTCTTGGTTTTTTACCTTTGATTTTAGTAGCTTTAATTTTTAGGCTATTGAAATCCAATAAAGTTATAGGTTTAACAAAATTTTTCCGTTTACACAAAATAAAATTTTTTCAGCAAAATGGAGAAGAAAGTAATTTGGCTGAAAAAATTAAATTTATTCGTGAAGGAACAATAGCTTTTTTTCAAAAATCACCAAAGACGATTTTTTATGGCATAATTCTATCTTGTTTTAGTTTTGTGATGAGAGCGATTCAAGTTGTTATTTTTGTTCGTATTTTGGGTGAATTCATCCCTTTTACAAATGCTCTTTTAATTAGAATTTTGACTTTATTTTCTGGAATGATTCCTATTCCAGCAATGTTAGGAGTCTATGAAGGAACAAATATTCTGGCTTTTCAAAGTGTTCAATTAACCGCCGAAACAGGAATTAGTTTTACTTTAATGACTAGATTAATTGATTTCAGTTTTGTTTTTGTTGGTTTATTAATTATTGCTTATTATTTAACTCATCACATTTTTAAATTTTTTAATGGTAAAAATAATGTAAAAAGGAATGACGACAAATGAAATAAGACAAAGTTTTTTAGATTTTTTTAAAAATAAATCGCATCAAATAGTTGATTCATCTTCTTTAATCCCAGCTGATCCAACTGCTCTTTTTACTTCTGCAGGAATGCAGCAATTTGTTCCTTATTTAAGTGGAGAAGCAGAACCACCCTATAATCGAGCTTGTTCAGTCCAAAAATGTTTTCGCACTTCTGATGTTGATGAAATTGGAGATGAGTTTCACCATACTTTTTTTGAAATGCTTGGAAATTGGTCATTTGGCGACTATTTTAAAGAAGAAGCTATTCAATGGGCGTTAGAATTATTAGTTGATAATTATTATTTAGAAAAAGATCGGCTTTGGGTGACAATTTTCAAAGGAGAAAAAAACATACCTTATGATAAAGAGGCTGAGAAAATTTGGCAGAAAAATGGTATTGTTAAAAACAAGATTAAACAGTTTGGTTCAGCTGATAATTTTTGGGGACCGGTTGGTTCAACTGGGCCCTGTGGCCCTTGTTCGGAAATACATTATGATAGGGGAAAAGAATTTCAAAAAGATAAATGTACCCTACCAAAATGCGGGCCCAATTGCGGTTGCGGTAGATTTGTGGAGATTTGGAATTTAGTCTTTATGGAATATAACACAGCAGAAAAGGGTGAGTATAAAAAATTAAAAAAGCAAAATATTGATACAGGAGCGGGATTGGAACGATTAGCTTGTGTTTTGCAAAATAAAGAATCAGATTATGAAACAGACTTGTTTTTACCAATTATACGTGAGATTGAAAAGATTTCTCAGAAAGCAGATTTGTCTAAACAAAAATCTGGCCGTATTATTGCTGATCACATTAGAGCCATTTGTTTTTTAATTGCTGACGGAGTCTTGCCCAGTAAAGAAGATCGCGGCTATATTTTAAGAAGAATTCTTAGAAGAGCAATGAGGCACGGTCGTTTAATTGAAGCAGAAAAAGGATTTTTAATTCCTTTAGCTCAAGTAGTTATTAAACAATATCATAATATTTATCCAGAATTAAAAAACGAACAAAGCGATATTTTAACTATTATTCAAAAAGAACAAGAGAAATTTGAGAAAACTTTAAGTCAAGGTTTAAAAAAGTTCAAAAAACTTGTATCCAAGGTTTATAGTTTAAGGTCTAAGGTTATAGATGGAAAGGATACTTTCCATCTATATGACACTTATGGATTTCCTTTAGAATTAACTAAAGAAATGGCTGAAGAGGAGGGGCTTAAAATAGACGAAAAAGCTTTTGAAAAAGAATTTGAGCATCATAGAGAAATATCACGAGCTGGGGCAAAAAAGAAATTTGGAGGAGTGGGCGAATGGGGAGACAAAGTAGCCCCTCATCATACTGCTACCCATCTTTTACACAAAGCCTTACAACAGGTTTTAGGAGATCATGTTCAGCAAGCAGGTTCTGATTTAACCCCAGAAAGATTAAGATTTGATTTTTCTCATTCTCAAAAAATGACTGATGAAGAAATAAAAAAAGTTGAAGAGATTGTTAATCAAAAAATAAAAGAAGAATTAGAAGTTAAAATGGAAGAAATGTCTTATGAACAAGCAACTGAGAAAGGAGCTTTAGCTTTTTTTAAAGAGAAATATCCAAAAATAGTTAAGGTTTATTCTATTGGAGGTAATTCTTTGACAAGCTCAGAACCTCCTTTTAGTCGGGAAATTTGTGCTGGACCTCATGTAAAAAATACTAATGAAATTGGTCAGTTTAAAATTGTTAAGGAAAAAGCTAGTGGAGCGGGAATAAGAAGAATAAAGGCGGTAATAGAAAATCAAAATGGAAAAATCAAAATGGAAAATGACCCCAGTAGTAAAGCAAAGCTTACTACGGGGCAGGCACTGTAAAGTTTAAAAATTTAGAATAATTTTGATATTTGATTTTTTCATTTTACATTTATAAGGTTTGTCATTTTAATTTTTGATATTTAATTTTTAATTTTAAAATGTATGGCTGTCTCTAAAAAACTCCTTAATTATTTGGAGAAAAATAAAATTAAGTTCGAATTAATTGAACACCGTATTGTTTATACAGCTTGGGATTTGGTTCAAACCCTGCATTTAAAAAAGCCAGATGAGGTAGTTAAAACATTAGTTGTTAAGACTGACAAAGACCATGTTTTAGTCCTATTACCATCGAATAAGAATTTAGATAAGGCCAAGTTTAAAAAAACAGTTAATCAGTGGAGAAAAAAACAAGGATTAAAAGCAGTTAAGAAAATTGATTTTGTTAAAGAAGCTTGGATGAAAAAGAACATTAAAGTAGGGAAGTTAGGAGTGGTTCCGCCGTTTGGTACATTATTAGGTATGCCAGTATTTGCTGATAATACTATTCTTAGCCCAGTAGAAGTGATTGTTAATGCTGGAGATTATGGCGTTTCTTTAAAGATTAAAACCAAGGACTTAATAAAGCTGGAAGAGCCAATTCAAGGTAGTTTTTCGAAGAAGAAATAAAATAGGTAATTAGGGATTAGGTAATTTGGGATTGGGATTTTATTAGAATAATTAGGTTAATTAGAATAATTTAGAACATTCCCATGTTACAATGTTCTAATGTTAAAATGATTTGGGATGTACACACTTAAGCTTGAAAAATTTCAAGGACCGTTTAATTTATTGCTTCAATTAATTGAAAAAGAAAAGTTAGATATTACAGAGGTTTCTTTATCTCAGGTGACTGATGAGTTTTTAAATTATCTTAAAAAAGTTGAACAAGTTCAGCCTTATGAGTTGGCTGATTTTTTAGAAATTGCCGCCAAGTTGATTTTGATTAAATCTAGGCTTTTAATTCCAGAATTAGTTGACGAAGAAGAGGATGGTCAAGATTTGATTAATCAATTGAAAATTTATCAACAATATGCCCGGGTGACTAAAAGTGTTGGCAAAATAGCAAATTACCCTAAATATAGTTTTGCCCGAGAAAAAATTCCTTTGCAAATAGTGCCAGAATTTTCTTTAGAAATTAAAATTATTCCCCAAATTTTAGAAAAACATTTTAAAGAACTTTTAGGCATTCTTTTAGCTCAGGCTAAATTGGCTCAAAAAACTTTTAAATACAAGGTAATTTCTTTAAAACAAAAAATCAATGAATTAATAGAGATTTTAAAAAAACAATCACAAATTAATTTTGTTTCATTGATTAAGAAAAGAAAAAAGCCGGAAAAAATCGTAATGTTTTTAGCGGTTTTAGAATTAATTAAAAGAAGACAAGCCTTGGTTAGCCAAACAGGCTTATTCAAGGAAATTGTTATTACTAGGAAATAAATTTATATAATATAATTCGCATGTGCGCCCCGTATAAATCTCTGCGGGATTATACGGGGTAAACATTCTTGTCATTAACTTATTAAGCGCTACTTGCCCCGTAGGGAGCTTGCTCTCCTTCGGGGTTCGCATACCATACTATGTTTTCTCAACTTCTTATTAATGGATTAATTGCTGGCGCAATATATGCTTTAGTTGCTTCAGGTTTTGCTTTGATTTATTCAACTTGTAAGTTTATTCACCTTGCTCATGGTTCTACAGTGGCAATAGGGGCTTATTTCCTGTATTTGTTTTTCTCTTTAATTGGCCTTAATTTTTGGTTTGCCATAATTTTGACCATTATTTTTACAGCTGGTTTTGGTTGGTTAGTCAATAAGGTTGTTTATAATGAGTTGCGTAAACGTAAAGCCAGTAATGTTGTTTTGCTTATTGCTAGTGTGGGTCTTTTAATTTTATTTGAATCCCTAATCTTAATATTCTTTGGGGCAGATGTTAAAACAATTGGTTTTATTAAAATTGCCAAGGGTTTAGAGTTTTTAGGGGCAATCATTACCCCCTTACAAATTATTATCATCATCTCCTCTTTAATTCTTTTTGTATTACTTTTCTTCTTTATTAAAAAAAGCAAGATTGGCAAAGCTATGCGGGCAGTGGCTGATAACAAGGATGTGGCTGAAATTGTTGGGATTTCTGCTAAAAAGATTTATGCATGGTCCTTTGTTATTGGTTCAGGTATTGCAGGAATAGGGGGTATTTTAGTAGGTTTAGAACAGAATTTAGAGCCGACTATGGGGACTAATTTAATTATTAAAGGCTTTACCGGAGCAATTATTGGCGGAGTTGGTTCAGTCCCTGGAGCAATTTTAGGTTCTTTTCTGCTTGGTTTAGTAGAAAACTTTGGCATTTGGTTTTTGCCATCTGGCTATAAAGATGCGATTGCTTTTATTATCTTATTCATTTTCCTTATTTTAAGACCTCAAGGAATCTTAGGGAGGAGAAAAGATAAATAAAAAATTATATTAATTAATTTAAAAATCTATTCACCCCGTTAGACATTTTAAAAATAATTTCTAATGGGGGACAAAAACTATTTAATCTATTAACCTTTAACACTATGAATAAAGAACAAAAAATGTCTAACGGGGTGGACAAAATAACCCTAAAGCAGAGCAAGCTCGCTTCAGGGCGGGCAAAAATAATTTTATGGGTAGTTATTATCCTTATTATCATCGCCGGAATTTGGTATGGAGTGAGTAGAAAGCTGGTCACAACAGAAAAAGAACCAATTAAGATAGGGGTGATTTTACCATTAACTGGCAAAGCTGCTCAATATGGAGAAGAAATGAAAAGAGGTATTGAACTAGCAATAGAAAATAAAAAAGATATTTCCATAGAAGTTCTTTACGAAGATAGTAAATTTGATACAAAAGAAGGTGTTTCTGCCTATCACCGATTAAGAGTAGAAAATGTCTCCATAATGATAACTGCTGTCAGCACTATCGCCTTAGCCATCTCACCTTTGACTAACGAGAATCAAGTGCTTCAAATGGCGATTGCTGCTTCTACCCCAGAATATACTTCCTCTAATGACTTCACTTTCCGGGTTACTACTAGGACAGAAGTAGAGGATAAAGAATTGGCTAAATGGGTGATTAATAAAGGCTATAAAGAGATAGCATTAATGTATGCTAATAATGATTGGGGGTTAGGTCATTACAATTCTATCAAACCAGAAATTGAGAAATTAGAAGGAAAAGTTGTCGGAGAAGAGAATTATCTGATAGAGGAGACAGATTTTAGAACTCAACTCACGAAGATTAAGGCGAAAAACCCAGAAGCAATATTTTTACTTTCTGACGGTAAAACTGCTGGGATAGTTCTAAAACAAGCTAAAGAATTGGGGGTAGAAGCACAGTTTTTTGGTATAAGGAGCTTACAAAGCGAAGATTTACTTTCAATAGCTCAAGAAGCAGCAGAAGGATTAGTTTATACTTATCCATTTGATCCACTTTCAGACACGCCTAAAATAAAAGAGTTTGTAGAAAAATATCAAACTAAATATGAAAGCTTACCTACCTCATATGTAGCTGAAGGATATGATGCGATGGGATTAATCTTAAAGTCATTGAAAAAATGTGGTGAGGCAAATACTTTATGCATGAGAGATGATCTTTTGATAACGAAAGATCATCTTGGGATATTAGGCAGTTTAACCTTTGATGAGAATGGGGATGTTTATTATCCTTATTTCATCAAAACCATCAAAGACGGGCAATTTGTGCCATTAGAAAATTAAGATTTTTACCCCGTTAGAAATAAAGAATTTCTAAATGGGGCTAACGGGATAAACGCCGTATCAAGATTAAAGACTCAAGATTAGTTTTAATCTTATAACTTACAACCTAAATCTAAATAATATAATTCGCATGTGCGCATTCGTAGCGCGCTATTCGCATACTATGATTTCTGCTTATTTTATTCACCTTTTAATTTTAATCGGGATTTATTTAATCCTGGCTCTTTCTCTACAATTAGCCGTTGGTTTTACTGGTCTTTTGA
>JAHIMV010000092.1 GCA_018896315.1 Patescibacteria group bacterium
ACATTCGCAACCACAATTCACCGTTGGCAAATATTTGGATTCTGTATTTTCATCTTTATTATAGCTACTGTATTAACAGTGTTTGTAAAAAAAACTGGCATTGGCATAGGATGGAAATCTGGGCAACAAATTTTAGAAAAATAGTCAAATGTGACTAATTGGGGCTGAATAAAATCAGCCCTAATTTTTTCTTGTTTTTATTTCTATATTTTGTATAATATAATAACATTGTTAAGATATATTAAATATAGTAGGATAAGATGGTAAATTAAATTTAAAATATGGCTATAGAAGTAAAAGAACAATCAATTTCTCCTGAACGAGGCCCGGATAAAGGAGCTGAACCGCGAGTTGAGCAGCCTGTTAGTCCTGAAAAAAAGGAAACAGAAACTCAAGTGGTTGGTCCGGAAAAGATTGAACAAGTAGCAAGGCCAGTGAAAAAAACTCCGACCAAGGCTCAACCTAAGGTTAGGCCTGATTTTGTTAAGGAAAAAAGCGAAACTTTTAAACAAATAGAAGACATTTTGTCTGAAGGTTTAGAGCAGAGTTATCAAGAATTGTCAGATGATTTAAAAAAAGAGTTTAAAGAAAAAGGAGAGGAAACCGCTTCAAAAATAGAAATACTTATTTCTCAGGCCAAAATTATTGTTCATAAGATTGTTGATTTAATTAAAGTTTGGTTGTCTATTATTCCTGGAATGAATAAATTCTTTTTAGAGCAGGAAACAAAGATAAAAACAGAAAGAATATTGGGTTTAAAAGAAAAGAAAGAGAAATAGGTAATTGGGGATTGGGTAATTGGGTAATTGGGATCTTAGAAAAGAGAAAATAGCAGAAAATTGTTGATTGTTGATTGTTGATTGTATTTTGTGGTTTGGAATTTGTTTGTATCTTGTATCTTGTTTCTTGTATCTTTCAGATTTTCTTATAATTTTTCATTTTGATTTTTTAATTTTTAATTTAGCAAAGCGCATATGGAGATAAATAAATTAAATGTTTCTTATTTAGATACAGGAGCTCTTCGCGAGCAAGGTCAAGGATTATTGACTAGTCTTTGGTTCTGGCTCGTTATTTTAATTTTATTAGTTATTATAGTTAGTGTTTATTTCTTAAGAAAATATTTAAAAAGAGCTTTTAAGTTTAAGTTTTCTTTTCAAAAATGCATTCTTTTAATCACTTTACCTAAACAAAAATTAGACAAAGAAGAACAAAGACTTAAAATTAGTGAGATTTTGCAGCCAACTGAAAGTCTTTTTGCTAACATAGGTGGGTTAAAATCACAAAAAGGGATTAAAGCCTGGTTTATGGGGCGGTCAGACCACTTTGCTTTTGAAATACTTTCTGATAAACAAGGAATTATTTCTTTTTACATGGTTGTGCCGCGTTTTTTGCAAACATTTTTTGAACAACAAATTCAGGCCCAATATGCTTCAGCTCAGATTGAAGAAGTAGAAGATTACAATGTTTTTCTGCCCAAAGGAGAGGTATTATGCGCTAGTTTAAAATTAAAGAATTATTCTATGTTTCCAATTAAGACCTATATGAAAATGGAAACAGATCCTTTAAATGCGATTACTAATTCTTTAAGCCGGATTGCTGAAGAAGATGCGGCTGCGATTCAGATTGTGGCTCGTTCATCTAATCCTGGCTGGCGAAGCCTTGGCACAAAAGTGGCTTCGCAAATGCAGCAGGGCAAGACATTAAAACAAGCCCTTAAAGCATCAACTGGCGGGGTAATGAAGTTTTTAGGAGGTATGATGGAAATGTTCTTTCCTAAGACAGAGAAAAAAGATGAAAAGCTAGAATCTGAAAAACCACATCAGCTTTCACCCATGGAACAGGAAGTGGTTAAGTCTTTGGAGGAGAAAGCCAATAAAGCAGGATTAGATGTGAACATTAGAATTGTGGTTTCCGCCAGAAACAAAGATTTGGCGCAAGGATATTTAGACAATATTGTTAATTCTTTTGCCCAATATACTGGTTATGAATATGGGAATGGGTTTAGAATAGTCAAAGCAAAGAAAAATGAGGTTATTGAGAATTTTATTTACCGGGCTTTTAATGATAAAACAAGTTTTGTTTTAAATGCTGAGGAAATGACAAGTATTTTTCATTTCCCTTTGCCAACCACGGAAACACCAAATATTAAGTGGCTGATGGCTAAAAAGGCGCCGCCGCCAATTAATACTCCAACTGAAGGGTTGTTTTTGGGATATAATATTTATCGAGGTGAGAAAAAGGAAATTAGAATTAAAAGAGAAGACAGAAGAAGACATATGTATATTATTGGCATGACAGGGACAGGTAAGTCATGGTTTGCCGAAGGCTTGGCCATGCAAGATATTATTAATGGCGAAGGAGCTTGTTTTATAGATCCGCATGGCGATGCTATTGGTCATATTTTAGAAAGAATACCTAAGAATAGGGCAGAAGATGTGATTATTTTTGACCCGGCTGATTTACAAAGGCCATTGGGTTTAAATATGCTTGAGTATGATTCGCCTGAACAAAAGACATTTGTTATAAATGAGGTAATGAATATTTTTGACAAGCTTTATGATTTAAAAGCCACTGGCGGGCCAATGTTTGAACAATATTTTAAAAGTGCTTGTCATTTGGTTATGGATGATCCAGAATCAGGCTCAACCTTATTAGAAGTGCCTCGGGTTTTAGCTGATGAAGATTTTAGAAATTACAAGTTGTCCAAGTGTAGAACTCCAGTGGTAAAAGATTTTTGGGAAAAAGAAGCGCTTAAAGCCGGAGGAGAAGCTTCTTTACAAAATATGGTTCCTTATATCACCAGTAAGTTAAATCCGTTTTTGACCAATGAGTTTATGAGGCCAATTGTTTCTCAGCAAAAAAGCAGTTTGAATTTTAGAGAGGCCATGGATAATAAAAAGATTATTTTAGCTAAATTATCAAAAGGTAAGATAGGGGAGAGCAATGCTTATCTTTTAGGTATGATTATAATTGGTAAGATTTTAATGTCTGCTTTGTCTAGGGGCGATATGCCAGAAGAACAAAGAAAAGATTTTTATTTATACATTGATGAGTTTCAAAACTTTTTAACTGAAAGCATGCAAATTATATTATCAGAAGCTAGAAAATATCGTTTGTCATTAACAATGGTTCATCAATATATTGGCCAGTTAATAAAGAATCAAGACACTAAGTTTAAAGATTCTATCTTTGGTAATGTGGGCACGAAAATAGCTTTTAGAATTGGGGTTGATGATGCCGAGGTTTTAACAAAAGAATTTGCTCCTGTTTTTAATGAATATGATTTCTTAAACATGCCCAAGTACAACGCTTTTGTTAAATTATTGATTGATAATGCTAATCCGCCCGGGTTTAACATGGCCACTGTTCCGTTTAATGAAGTCCCTGGGGTTTTACCGGCTAATCTTGAGATATCTAATATTATTAAAGAATTATCAGGGTTAAAGCATGGGAAAAGCCAGGCTATGATTGAACAAGAAATTGACCAAAGAAGAAAAAGAACATTTAAGCAAGATAATACAAGTTATTAAGCATATGGTAATTTATAGAAAGTACAGACCGCAAACATTTAAAGAAATAATCGGGCAAGATAATATTGTCCGGATTTTAGAAAATGAGATTAAGGCTGATAAGGTAGCCCACGCTTATCTTTTTACCGGGCCCAGAGGTTTAGGTAAAACAAGCATTGCCAGATTAGTGGCCAAGGCGGTTAATTGTCAGAATCGTAAACCAGGGCAATCAGAGCCGTGTAATAAGTGTCAGCCGTGTCAGGATGTGATGAGGGCTCGGTTTATGGATTTGATTGAGTTGGATGCGGCTTCGCAGACAGGGGTTGATAATGTGCGGGATAATATTATTTCTTATTCTCGGATTCCTCCGACTCAGGGGAATTACAAAGTATTTGTTATTGATGAATGTCATCAGCTTTCTACTTCTGCTTTTAATGCTCTTTTAAAAACATTAGAAGAGCCGCCAGAGTATGTGATTTTTATACTTGCCACTACTGAGATATATAAGCTACCAGAGACTATTATTTCTCGATGTCAAAGGTTTGATTTTACCAAGGTGAGTTTACAAGAGATTGTAAAGAGATTGGAGAAAATTGTGAAAGCGGAAAAAGTTAAGGTAAATAAAAATATCCTTCAAACCATTGCTTTAAGATCAGAAGGTTGTGTGCGAGACGCAGAATCTTTACTTGGCCAGATATTAGCTTTAGACGGAAAAGAGATTACTGAAAAAGAGGCGAGTTTGGTTATTCCTCCTTCACAGACAACAGAGATTGTTAAATTATTAGAATTAATATTTAAAAAAGATCAGGCTGGGGCCAT
>JAHIMV010000093.1 GCA_018896315.1 Patescibacteria group bacterium
CAAACAGAGGATTTTCCTATTGGAGATATTCCAGAAGAATCTGAAATAGAAGAAGCTATTATTCAAGATTTTTCTTTAGAATTAAAAGAATCAGTTGATTTGTCAGTTCCTTTTATTGTCCAAGCCCCGTTTGCTGAGTGGGACGAATTACATAAAGAAGCATGCGAAGAAGCAGTCTTAATTATTGCTAATGCCTGGTTAAATAATCAAGAATTAACCAAAGAACAAGTAGAAGAGCAAATTTTAGCCTCAGTTAAATGGCAACAAGACAACTGGGGAGGTCATTATGATTTAAACGTTTCAGAAACGGTTAAATTAGCTAATCAATATTTTGGCATAGAAAAAATATATATTACAAATGTAGATAGCATAGATAATATTAAATATGAATTAAGCAAGGGCAACATTGTTATTGTCCCTACTGCCGGTCAGTTATTGGAAAATCCATATTATCAACAACCAGGACCACCATATCATATGTTGGTTGCCAAGGGATATAACAAAAAAGGAATCATCACTAATGATCCAGGAACACGCTTAGGAGCAGATTTTATATACTCAGACGATATCTTTTTTAAAGCAATTCATGACTGGCCCTTTTCTTTAGATGAAATAAAGTTTCTTTCCAACGACGAAAAAGCAGAAGAAGTTAGGTTACAGGGAGAAAAAGTTATGATTGTGGTAGAAAAAGAGCAGTAAAATGTTTACCCATGTTTCGAGTCCGTTTTTCGGAGCCATCCTTCGCCAAGGCTATGGAATGGCTTTAGCCAACCTAGTACGAGGTTCGTTTGTCTGCCTCTGGAGGGAGAAGACCGACGTCTGTCAAAAACCACCTAAAACATAAAAATATCTCAATGTGAGATGTTTTTTATTTATCTAAAAAGGTGCTATAATTAAAATACTATAATTTCTATAGAATAATATTTAATTTTAAGGTCCCGCCTACGGCGGGCAGGTCTGCGAAGCCAGGTTCTTATAATAAAAACAAGTTAAATATTTTGTATAATAACGAGTTATATGCCATTTTTATTTAAGTTAATTCAAGTTAAGATGAGACAACCAAAAATATATTATATTCGTTGGGTCTTGCCACCATATCGGGCGATGACAATACCACCGTTTGGAATATTTATAAAAAAGAGATATCGGGATAATCAAAAAATATTAAACCACGATATGGTGCATTGGAAACAATATCAAAAAATGGGGTTGTTTATGTTTTATTTTAGATATTTTAAACAGTTTTTTGTTTACGGATATGATAAAATGCCAATGGAAATAGAGGCTAGATATGAGGAAGATAGATATACTAAAAAACATTATTCAGAAGTGTATCATAACTCAAACAAAAACAGCATATAACGCTGTGTATGAAGTAAAATTTTTTTCATTTATTTTTTATATTATCTCATTTTGTTTATTTAAAACCCTGCCGGCAAACAGGCCTGCCTGCGCAAGCAGGTTCGAATATTCCTCCATGTCGGCTGACAAGTCACGCCAAAGGGCTGACAGGCTGTTCCGCTTAGGGAGGGATACTAGTTATTTTTAACGATAAATGGCGATCAGATAGCCGCCATTTTGTATGGTGTTTAGTAATAACCTTACAAATCTCCTGAATGGAAAGCGTCCCAGAAAAGTTCTCCCTGAAGAGAATTTTGTTAATTGTGGAAAAGCTTATATTATTTCAATATTTATTTCTTCACCGATTAACGTTTTGTTATTAATGTCAACTATTTCTGTCCAAAGTTTGTATTCCCCTTTATTAGCCATATTCCAATTAAAGGTTATTCTTCCACTTGCTTCTGGGTTAAAAATAGTGCCAATCAAAGAGGTTTGTAATGTAGTTAGGTTTTGAGCAAAAAATCTAATCATTTTTATTTTTAAAGCAGGAGCTAACACGCTTAAATTTAAAGGAAAGTCTTTTTGTAAAACAATATCATTATCGTCAAGATTTAACCAGGAAATATTTTGATCAAATGTTTTATCTGTAATAACCCAGATTTCCTGACTTTTACTATTATCAATGTCATCAAAGACACTAACTCTAATTTTATGTTCTCCTAAGTCAAGGCCGGCAAAATTAATAAAACATTCAGATAAAGAGTCATTAGGAACATTTTCAAGAGAAATTGAGTCTATGGGAATATTATCAACATAGCAGATTAATTTACTAATTTTTCTAGGGGCGGTAGCTGTTAATTTAACTGATAAAATTTGAGAATCAACTGTCGTTCCGTTTTGCGGTGAAATGATTGATAAACTTGGTTGATTTGCTGGAACATGTAAATCATCATATTCTGTTGGAGGGATTTCTATTTTAATTTTATCTCCATTTTCTTTGCTTAGTTTTTCTAACCAATCTTTTATTCCCTTTTGCCAGCGTTCATATTGGGGATCAAGACTGGGATTTTCAGGGACTGGGCCTCGAGGGTTATTTTTATCTACATAATAGAGAATGGGATAATATTTTTTAAACGTTTTTTTTATTATTTGTGAATCAGGAGTTAAATCAGTAGCTAATTTGCCAGAGGTTTTATCAACTTCAAGAGTAATTTCACTTGGCATTTGTCCTTTAAGGATAGGCTTATCAACAATAATTGGTTCTGGGGGAGTAAATTCTTTTGCTGGAGTATTGATTAAGGATTTTGCCATAAATTCTTGCCAAATAGGAGCGGCAACATTAGAACCGTCTGCTTTATCCGCCATTGCTTCGTTGCGGCTATTGCCAACCCAGACGCCAGCCACTAAATCAGGAGTATAGCCGATTGTCCAGGCGTCACGAAAATTATTAGTTGTTCCAGTCTTAGCGGCTACCGGGCGATCAGGGAGTGTTAAATAATTATTTTCACCGAAAACAAAAGCGCGGGATTGATTGTCAGAAAGGATATTGTTAATAAGGCGGGTAATTTGAGGTTCAATAGCTCTTTGGGGAATAAAAAGCTCGGGATTGTTTTCTTCAAGAATTTTTCCTGAAGCATCTTCTACTTTAAGAATGCAAGTAGTAGGGATTTTTTCTCCTTCTCTAGCAAAAATACCAAAAGCGGCTACATGTTCAAGAAGTTTAACCTCGCCCCCGCCTAAAACAAGAGATAGTCCGTAACGACTCTTATCAACTAAAGTAGTATAGCCCATTCTTTGAGCTAAATTTAAAGCATTATCTATACCGGTTAAATAAAGGGTTTTAACCCCAGAAACATTTAAAGACCCAGCCAAAGCTTGACGAATGGTTACCGGCCCATAAAATTCTTCATTATAATTCTGAGGAATATATTCTTCATCATCTATCCCGCTTGGGCCAAAGCTTGTCTCTACATCAAAAAGAATTGTGTCAGGAGTATAGCCTTTTTCAAAAGCTGCTGCATAAACAATTGGCTTAAAAGAAGAGCCTGGTTGGCGAAGACGAGTAGCAACGTTGACCTGACCGTCAATTTCTTCATCAAAAAAGTTTTTTGAGCCAACCATAGCGAGAATTTGTCCTGTTTTGACGTCAATACTAACTAAAGCAGCATTAGTCGCCTTAAAAATTTCTTCGTTTCTTTGAGCTTGGTTTTCAATTACTTTTTCAGCAATTTCTTGTTTATTTACATCAAGAGTGGTAATAACTTTGAATCCACCTTGTTCAACAGAACGCTGACCATATTTTTCTGTTAAAAGTCCTTTAACATGCATGATAAAGTGAGGGGCAGTAATATTTTCATAATGAGGAATAATTTTTTCCAAGGTGTTTATTTTTTTTGTTTGGTCAGCTAATTCTTGGGAAATATGCCCTTTATCAGCCATAACATCTAAAAGATAATTGCGGCGGAGGATTAATTCATCTTGATGATTACCTCGTGGGGAATAATAAGTGGGGGCTTTAACCATAGCAGCTAAAAGAGTACATTCATCAAGCCCTAAATTTTTAACTGATTTTCCAAAATAAATTTGACTGGCTGCTTCGGCTCCGTAAGCATTTGATCCATAAGGAATTTCATTAAAATACATTTGTAGAATTTTTTGTTTGGAATATTTTTTCTCTAGCTGATAGGCCAAAAGTAATTCTTTAATTTTTCGTCGCCAGGTTTTTTCAGTAGTTAAAAAGGCATTTTTAATAAATTGTTGAGTTAAGGTAGACGCTCCCTGAAACTTTCCTCCTTTCAAAATATCAACAATTATAGCGCGAGCAATTCCTTTAAGATCAAATCCAGGGTGAGTGAAGAAATCTTGGTCTTCAGCCATTAATGTGGCATTGATTAAATTTTCAGGTATGTCTTCAAGTTCAACTAAACTCCTTCTTTCTTCTGCAAATATTTCGTATAATACTATTTTCTCAGTTCGATCATAAATTTTAGTGCTTTGGGCAACATTTCTTTGTAGAAGTTCTTCTGGGTCAGGTAATGTATAACTTAACCAAGCAAAAGTGCCAATCAATAAAACGCCAATTAATAAAATAAAAAAACCAAAAAAAATAAAAAAACTACGCAAAGAGTTTGTTTGATTTTTCTTTGTATTTTTAAAACGACTTTTTATTTTAGTCTTTTCGCCAATTGGTCGGCTTTTCCAACCTGCCCGCTTTGTTCTGCGAAGCAATGCAGGCGGGGATGATTTTCTTTTTATATTTGCCATAAATCTCAAATTTTTAGAACAGGGTGAATAAAAATTTGTTAGATTTATGAGCACCCCGCCCTAATTTTACTATTATATATAATTTTTTAGTAAAATATATTTTTGTTCTCTTTTTAATTTTCGCAGCAAAGTGTCCGAATAGGACCTCCGACAAAGTCGGAGTTTGCTGCCTCAGCCCTACCCCGTAAAATTAGGGCTGGGGTTACCAAGTATAAGTATTGAAGTCATTATATCAAAAAGGGGACAAAAATTCAAGATGCACTTGATTTTTTTATTTTTTTGTTTTAAAATAGAAGCATGAAAATCGATAAAGAAAAAATAAAACAACTTCTTTCTCGTAATGTTCAAGAAATTGTTGATTATCAACATTTAGAAAAACGCCTTTTATCTGGCAAGAAATTACGTATAAAATATGGCGTAGACGTGACAAGTCCTATGCTTCACTTGGGGCATGGGGTTAATCTTTGGAAAATGAGAGCATTTCAAGAATTGGGACACAAAGTAGTTTTTTTAATCGGCGATTTTACTACTAGAATTGGCGATCCAACTGGAAAATCAATTGTTAGGCCTCAAATGTCCAAAAAACAAATAGAAAAAGACGCCGCAGAATATAAAAAACAAGTTAGTAAAATTCTTCTGACTAATTCATCTGTTTTTGAAGAGCGTAGAAATTCAGAATGGTATGATAAAATGAAACTAAATGAATTTTTTCAATTATTATCTAAGATTACTCATGCTCAATTGATTCAGAGAGATATGTTTCAAGAGAGGATTAAAAAAGAACAAGAGATTTATGTTCATGAATTGCTTTACCCTATTTTACAAGGATATGATTCGGTAATGCTTAAGTCAGATTTAACAATTATTGGCCAAGATCAATTGTTTAATGAATTAATTGGTCGTGATTATCAAAAAGTTTTTAATCAAGCGCCTCAAAGTATTATTACAACCATTATTACTCCTGGAATTGACGGAAAAGAAAAACAATCTAAATCTTTGGGAAATTATATTGCTATTTTAGATACGCCTAAAGATAAATACGGTAAAATTATGTCTATCCCAGACAATCTTATTATTTCTTATTTTAAAGTATATACAAAATTATTATCATCTGAAATTAAAAAATTTGAAAAACAATTAAAGCAAGGAATTAATCCGCGCGATTTAAAAGCTCGGTTGGGGTTTGAGATTGTTAAATTATATCATGGAGAAAAAGCGGCAGATAAAGCAGGCGAAGAATTTAATAGAATTTTTAGAGACAAGAAATTGCCAGAAAATATTCCTGTTTATAAAATAAACAAAGAGAGATTTAAATTAATGGATATTTTAGTAGAAACAAAATTAACTGTTAGCAGAGGAGAAGCAAGGAGATTGATTGAACAAGG
>JAHIMV010000005.1 GCA_018896315.1 Patescibacteria group bacterium
AATTGATTTAATATTGACATATGTTTATAATACTCTAATCTTAAATTTTGCCAATACACAAAATTTCCTCATTTTTATGTATCCTATAGAGGAAAATAAAGTTGTTTTTATTATAGCACAAATTTCAAAAAAGTTATCCACACACATTTTATAAAAAATTACATAGAAAATAAAGACATTGACAAATCCTTTAAAAGTGTCAAGATAAACTCAATCATTAAAAAGGAGGTTCGTGATGAGAATGGATCCAGATAAAGTTTTTATTGTAGATTTCACTGGAAATGAAGTAAAAATTTTGCATTCCAAATGCGGGTGTGAAATTTTAAAAATCACTGTTGGGGGGAAAAGCGATCAGGGTAGTTTCTGGTTTCTTTGCCCGAAGTGCCGTTTTGAGACAATGCATTTTTCACAAAATGCATGGGATCAGGTTTTGGAAAGATTAGAATCATCTCCAGCACAAGTAAAAATGTCTGTTGAGACATATTGTGTATCAGGAGGGATAACCCTTTTTTCTGAATTGGTAATGGTTCTTAAAAAAAGAATATTACCAGAATAGATTTTTCCATTAAATTTTGGCCCGGTTAACCGAACCGGGCCTTATGATTTATATATGATTAAATCAATTTTTTCTCCACATTTTGGGCATAAACCATCTTTATCAGATTTTTTGATATCATAGCCAGTGCGTTGAATAATTAAAGTTTGACATTTAGGACAATAAGTATTTTCACCGTCGTCATTTGGTAGATTTCCAGCATAAACATATTTTAATCCAGCTTTTTGACCAATTTTTACGGCTTGATGAATTAATTCAGAAGAAGTAGGTGAGACATCACTCATCTTATAACAGGGATAAAAACGGGAAACATGCCAAGGTGTTTCAGAACCAAGCTCTTTTTTAATAAATTCAGCTATCTTTTCCAGTTGATTATTTATATTTGTATATCCAGGAATAACTAGAGTAGTTACTTCTAACCAGATTTTCAGTTTTTTTATCAATTTTAAAGTATTTAAAACAGGTTGCAGTTGAGCATTACAAACCTTTTTATACATGTCATTATCAAAGAATTTTAAATCAACATTAGCCGCATTTAAATAATGAGCAATTGTTTTTAATGCCTTTTCTGTTAAATATCCGTTAGTAACCCAAGTGTTTTTTATCCTTTGTTTTTTTGCTAATTTCATTGTTTCTAAAGCATATTCAATAAAAATAGAGGGTTCAGTATAAGTATAGGAAATACTAGGGACTTTGTGTTTTATGGCTAATTTAACAATATCAGAGGGAGATAAATCTTCTCCTGATATTTGCTTATTTTCTTTTGGCCCTTGAGAAATATCATAATTTTGGCAATTTCCAACAGCAATAAAATTTGCAAGATAAGAGTGATCTCCTTTGATTTCTAAATTGTAAACCGGTCCAGAGTATTCTTCTCGAGAGATTTCAAATATAGGGATGAAATAATAAGATTTGTTTTCTACGAATCTAATATTTTGTTTACTCTTTTCACTTACTTTTATTTTTTTATTTGGTGAGAGGAACTGTTTTTTAAATTTTTCGGTTCCTAATTTAACATAATATAAAGTCGATTGATTTACTACTCGTTCTTCTATTTTTTTTTGAGAGATGGGCTGCCATTCATAGTAACGAGGCAAAAACCCCATTTTTAGCCAGAGCCAATAGATTCCTAAAGCAAGATTTTTTGAAACGGTATTTATAGATATTACATCCGTTAAAATACAGCCATCTCCGTCAACATAAGCCGACAGAAATGCATGAACAATCTCTTTAGAGGCGGAATTGATTATGTCAGGTACTTTTTTATTGCGTGCACCATCCCCACATAACGTCTTAAAAAGAAGAGCTGCTGAAGCCTTTGTTAAAACAATAGCTACACCAGTTCTTCTATTTTCTATGTAAGGCCTAACCCTAAAAATCTCGTATAGTACTTTTTCGACTTCTTTTATCTGCTTTTTTTCGTGAGCTCCGAAAGTAAATGTTACATTAAAAGTATTTGGTCTATTTTTATTTTTTCGTACACACCCTTCTGCACAATAATAACCTAATAATCTGGCAAATTTTTTATCGAGTTTAATAAACCGTGGTATAAAAGGTTTTCTTTCTTCCTTAAATTTTATAAAATCACCATTTTCCATTAGGACATTCTGCCCAAAAAACAGTGTTGATAAATCATTTTTGCCAAGCTTTCTTAATTTCGCATGTAAATGTCTAATATATGTAGGATGAAAATTGAAAGTTTGGCCAATTTGCCGAGAAGTGTATCCATTTTCCAGCATCGTCATAATTTTTTCTATTATTTTCGGCGTTATTTTTGTGCGCTTTTTGAAAATACTGATTCTATCTTTTAGGATTTCTTTTAGATCTATAATTATATTCGAGCTCGGGAAGTTATATTTTTTAGGCATTACTAAATAATGTTGATTTGTAAGTTTTCGAGCTTTTATTTTTTGGATTTTTCCTGATATGGGATTAGTTGAAACAAATAGCTTGTGTTCAGGAGTACATTTAATCGCCGGACTATAAAATGGTTTTATTTTAATTAGATTACCATTATAGTAATGTTCTGAGGCCCTTAGAACTTTAGACAGCTTACCCGAGTGTGTAATAGTCTTGTGGTTTGGGATATCTTTTAGGAGAGTGTTCCCGGTTTTGAGTTTCCCGTTAACTCCTGACTCAAATATTGATGCAATTGTATCTACACCTCGTTCTGTAATGATTATAGTGCTTGGAGTAAAGCAATGCAAACAAGAGAAATTACACCCCATTGTTGCTACTGATAAAGAATAGGTCCCTGGCAAAAAGTGAAAAAACGGCTTTTTTTCAATTGGATCAAGATTAATCGCAATTGCTTTGCCATAAACTAAACTGAATAATTCACCATTTTTATTTTCCCTGACTCCGCACAAACCTTTTTTATCAGGAGCAATAATACAGTTATGAGAACAAACCTCGCATTTAACCAGGTTGTTTCCTAATTTTTCATAAAGAATTGCTTGTTTCATATCTCTATTTTACCATATTTAGAATATTTTAAAACACATATAATAAACATTTCAAAAATTACAAAAAATAAGGTCTTGACAAATTGATTAAAATCGTTAAAATAAATGTGTTCTTTAGAACTTAATTACAATTTAATATTTAAAAGGAGGATAAAATGAAAGCATTACTTGTTACAGAAAGATGGCCTGATGCTGGTGAAATACAATCACATTTAACCAAGGTTTTAAACAAAAAAGTAATTTTAAGCCCGCTTGGTTTGTGCATAACATTAATCAGCCAAGGAAATGTTAATCAGGTGATTTTTGACGAAAGAATTGATAAGCAATTTATTAAAATGTTAAAAAGTCTTTATCCTGAACTTGAAATAGGAATGATTGGCATTTCGCTGAATTACGAGGAACAAAATGCAATTCGTTGGTCTTAAAAATTTTAAGAAGAAAGGAATAGTAATGAAAGATAATGTTTTCTTTGTAAGTTTTGAAAAGAAAGAACCGCAGATTATTCACAGCAAATGCGGTACAACTATCCAGCAAACAGTTTTGGACGGTGAGCAAGAAGTTGTTTGCTTTTTTTGTCCGCTTTGTCATTCTGATACTGTGTATTTTTCAGAACAGGCATGGAAAAGAATAGTGAAAAAACTGGAAAGATCTCCTGAAGGATATCGTATTACTATCCATAAAAATTTTTCTATAGGGAGAGAGGTTGTTTTTTCTAAAGAAGTAGCTACCTTGGAAAGAAAAAATCTTTAAAATTTTGTCAACAAGAATGCGGCCCGGTTAAACAAAC
The DNA here is from genome assembly GCA_018896315.1 of Patescibacteria group bacterium. Lineage (GTDB taxonomy): Bacteria > Patescibacteriota > Patescibacteriia > UBA2591 > UBA6264 > JAHIMV01. The sequence continues at coordinate 3,809 of JAHIMV010000005.1, forward strand.
CGGGCCTTTTTGTTATTTAAAAAAAATGTTATGATATAGAAGTATATTTGCCCCAGCCCCAATTTTACGGGGTAGGACGGAGGCAGCAAACTCCGACTTTGTCGGAGGTCCTATTCGGACACTTTGCTGCGAAAATTAAAAAGAGAACAAAAATATATTTTATTAAAAAATTATATATAATAGTAAAATTAGGGCGGGGTGCTCATAAATCTAACAAATTTTTATTCACCCTGTTCTAAAAATTTGAGATTTATGGCAAAGACAAGAACTTTTATCGCCATTAATTTACCTCAAGAGATTAAACAAGAATTAGGAAATTGGGTAGAAAATATAAAAAAAGACATAAATACTGGGGTTAAATGGGTAAAACCAGAAAATTTTCATTTGACTCTTCACTTTTTAGGTTATTTAGAAGAAAAACAATTAGAACAAGTAAAAACTATTTTACAAAGTAGTGTTTTTAAAACAGACATTGTTTTGAAAATAAAAAAGCCGGATTGTTTTCCAAATCAAAACAGACCAAGAGTTTTGTTTTTTAAATGTGAAGAAAAAGAAAATAATAATCTAATTAACTTGCAACAAATAATTGGCCAGTCATTAAAACATATAGGAATGGAAGTTGATGATCGGGTTTGGCAAATACATTTAACTTTTGCTCGAGTAAAAATGCCAATTAAACTACCAACCTCTTTTAAAAAAGAAATACCAGACTTAAAATTTAAAATTAAATCCATTGATTTAATGAAAAGTGTTTTAAGGAGGACTGGACCGATCTATAGTATTATAGAGTCATTTCCATTAAAAAGTATCTGTTGAAAATTAAAATTGAAAAGTAGCGACACCAATATACGAATGCACGCGAATGACGCGAATTATTTTATTCGTGTGGGCGCATTCGTGTAATGTTTGCCACAGGCAAACATTGCGCTATTCGTGTGCTTTATTCGTAAATTCGTGTGAATTAGCGTATTAGCGTCGCTTTAAGTGAAGCAATTATGATTTCTATTATTATCACCACGTATAAAGAATCAGAAACTTTGCCAAAAGCAATCAGGGCAATTTTGAATCAAAATATTAAACAAGAATATGAACTTTTAGTTGTTGGCCCAGATAAAAAAACACAAGAGGTAGTTAGAGAATTTTCAAAATATCCGCAAATCAAATATTTAAAAGATAAGGGTCATGGAAAACCATCTGCTCTTAACCTGGCTTTTAAAAAAGCCAAAGGAAAAATACTTGTTTTAACAGACGGAGATGTTTTTATTGGAGAAAATGTTTTAAAACGCTTAATAGAGCCATTTCAGAACGATAAAATAGGGGCTGTTTCTGGAAATCCAGTTAGTCTTAATTCAAAAAACCACATTCTTGGGTATTGGTCTCATTTTTTAACTAATGCGGCTCATCAATGGCGCTTAAAAGGAGGGGATTTTCCTTGCTCTGGATATTTATATGGTTTTCGTGATATAATAAAGGAAATACCAGAAAATGTCTTAGCTGAAGACGGAATTATCACTCAAATGATTAGAGACAAAGATTATCAGATTGCTTATGCACCTGAAGCAAAAGTCTATGTTAAGTACCCAAATAATTTTAAAGATTGGTTAAAACAAAAGGTTCGTTCCACTGGAGGATATAGTCAGAAATCACAAATCACAAATCACAAATCCCAAACAAATTCTAAATCCAAAATTCAAATAATCAAAACAAAAAAAACGCGAAGTTTTTTTCAAGAAATAAAAGATGGCTTAATTCTATTTTTCACATATCCAAAAACTTTTAAAGAATTTTTTTACACTATTTTACTTTACAAAGCTCGCGTTTTGCTTTGGTTAATTATTTTTTGGAAAATTAAAATTAGAAAAAAATCTTTTGCTAGTATTTGGCAAAGAGTTGAAAGCACTAAGTAAACATTAGAACATTTGAACATTAGAACATTGGAACATAGAAAAATTAAAAATCAAAAATTAAAACAATAAAAATGAATAATAAAATTATTTTTTATCTTTTTTTCATTGAATATTTCCTATAATTAAATTACTTTAATGTATATGCAATAGAATTTAATTTCAAGGTTCTGCGATGTAAAAAAGGTTCTTACTGTGA
>JAHIMV010000094.1 GCA_018896315.1 Patescibacteria group bacterium
GAAGAATTATTCATTTGGTCTTAGAGGAAAATCCGGCAGTGAGCGCGGAAAGTATTGGGGAAGAGCCAGAAAGAAGAATAGTCGTAAAACCTGTTAAACAAAAACTTTCTGTGGCAGGTTTTTAGAACTAAATTTTTATAAATGTTTATTGATGCTAAAAAAATTATTGGAAACAAAGTTTTTAGCCAAAGCGGTTCCTACTTAGGCAGGGTTGTTGATTTTAGAATTAATATCTCCGGACAAAATATTGTTCAATATTATGTTTCAGAAGATTTTTTTGGTTTAATAAAAAAACCATTAATTATTAATACCAGCCAGGTTATTGAAATAAAAGAAGACAAGATTATAGTTGATGACGCAACCGTTTCTGAGAAAACGACTAGTAAAAAAAAGGTTGCGTCTGAAGTTGAATATGCTAAATAGGAAGATAGCTTATAATACCGTTATTTCGGCGGGAGCTAGAATTATTGGTCTAGCTCTTTCTTTAATAACAATCGGGTTGGTGGCTCGCTATTTGGGGCAGGTCGAGTTTGGTTATTACGCGATTGTTCTGGTTTTTTTGTTTTTTTTTACTGTTTTAGCCGACCTGGGACTTTATTCAGTTTGTTTAAGGGATATTTCCAGGCCGGGAGCCGATGAAAAAAAAATAGCTAGCAATGCTTTTACATTGAGGTTTTTTGCCGGCTTATTATTCTTTTGCCTTGCTCCTGTGATCGTTTGTTTTTTTCCTTATCCGCGCCAGGTTCAATTAGGAGTTTTAATCGGCGCGTTTGGTTTTTGGCTGATGTCTAACCAGCAGGTTTTAATAAGCATTTTCCAAAAATATTTAAGAATGGGTAATGTGGTTGTAGGAGAACTATCAGGGCGGCTTGTCCAACTAGGATTAGTCGCTTTTTTTATTTGGCGCGACTTCGGTTTTTTATCAATTATTATTGCCTTTGTGGCTGGCGCTCTGGTTAATTTTGTCTTAGTTTTTATTTTTAGCCGAAAATTTATTCCTATATCTTTTCAATTCGATTTTGTTTTTTGGAAAAAGATACTCAAAGAATCTCTCCCTTTGGCTTTGGCGATAATTTTTACGGTAATTTATTTTAAGCTGGATACAATAATGCTTTCACTAATGAAACCGCCGGTTGATGTTGGTATTTACAACCTTGCCTATAAGCTTTTAGAAAACTTGCTCTTTTTTCCGGCAATGTTTGTTGGGCTTGTAATACCTTTGATGTCCAAATACGTTTTTTTCGACAAAAATAATTTTAGAAAGACCGTCCAAAAAACGCTTGATATTTTATTAATTTTTATTGTTCCTATGGTAGCGGGCGTTTTCTTTCTTTCTTCTGATATAGTTGTTCTAATTGGGGGCGATGAGTTTATTTTGTCTGGCGGCGTTTTAAAAATTTTAATTGTTGCTGCGGGAATTATTTTTTTGGGCGTTCTTTTTTCAAATATGATTATTTCTTTAAAAAAACAAAAAAGTTTGGTGGTGATTTATGGGCTTGGGGCGTTGTTTAATTTAGTGGCTAACTTTATATTTATTCCCAAATATTCTTATTATGGGGCGGCTTGGACAACCGTTATAACTGAATTAATTGTGACTATTATGATGATTTTTGTTATTTATAAGGCCTTGGATTATTTGCCTTCTTTTGGAATTTTTTATAAGTCCGCGTTAGCTGCTCTAATAATGTCTTTGCCTCTGTATTTTTTAAGCGACTGGCCGCTGTTTCTTTTAATTCTTTTGTCGTTTTTGGTTTATTCCGGAGGACTTTGGCTGTTTAATGGCATTACATCGGAGGAAATAATGTTTTTGGTTAAGAGGGAAGTTTAACAGGGTTAATGCTGTGGTTTAATGAAGGCAAAACTATCCTTCAAAGAGACGTAAATTTTTTTCCAGCGAAAAAATTTACTCGGCTTCCAGCAAAATTTTTCTTACAAAGGTTCAACCTTTATAAGAAAACCAAGCAATTTTGCCTCCAGACGCTTTTGAAGGATAGTTTTGCCTTCATTAAACATCAAAACCAGCAAGCAGAATATGTATAATTGGTTTCTTCTTCTTATTCTTTATATCCCTTTCCAAATTGCTTTAAATCCAACATCTAATTTTGACTTGGCTTCTTTGAGGGTCTTCATCATTCTTTTTTTTCTTGTCTGGCTGGTAAAAAATTTCAAGGACTTTTGTAAGGGAGTTTATTTTAAAAATCTGCAAAGCATTGCTTTAATTCTTTTTTTCATTTCAACTTTTTTTTCGCTGATCGAGGCCGAAAATGTTTTTTGGGGCGCAAGGAAGATTATGTTTTTTACATCTATTTTCCCCCTGTATTTTTTAACAAGGGCTCTGGTTGATAGTTGGGCAAAAATAAAAAAGCTTTTTGGGGTTCTGGCCGCCGCCGCCGTTTTTTTTGCGCTTATTGGTTTGTTCCAGTTTTCATCTGTTTTTGTTTTTGGATTAGAAGAAGTTTGCGGTTTATGGGCGCGAAATATTACACCGATTTTTTCGGGGTTTAATTTCGGCGCTTTAATTTTAACTTATCC
>JAHIMV010000095.1 GCA_018896315.1 Patescibacteria group bacterium
AATAATAAAAAAAACACGTCAAATCGTGCTAAATTAGAAAAAATGTTCTATAACACGCATAAACAAAGGGTTTTCAAGGGACAAAAAATGGGGCCAGACCCCATATATAAAGATATAACAATTATTGCTCTTTTGTCAATAGGAGGATTTTTCGTTGGTTAGAGGTCAACGAAACAAAATACAACGTTAAACGTTGCATGTGTTCATAAAGAAAGAAATTTTTGCTTTGCAAAAATTTCTTATGTTAAAATGTTCTAATGTTCAAATGTTCTAATGTTCTAATGTTCAAATGCCTGCCCCGTAGTGAGCTTGCTCTACTACCGGGGTTCTACTATTGTTTGAGCCAGCCACGGCTCTGTCGCACTAAATATTTTTTGGCCAAATATGGTCTTAACATTATATTTTTAACAATTCTTTCCATTCTGGCTGCTTGTGAACCTTTGACTAAAATAATATCTCCATTTTTAATTCTTGGTTTTAAAAGAGGAACCACACCTAAGGCATTGTCAAAACTGAAAATCCCTTCTTGATTAAAACCTTTTTCTCTTGCTTGCTGAGCAATATATTGGGCTTGTTTTCCTACAGTAATTAAATAATCAACGTCTGTTTGAATAATCTTTTCACCAATTTCTCTATGCATTTTTTCACTTAAATCCCCTAATTCCAGCATATCGCCCAAAATTACCCATTTTCTAGCTAAGGAGACAGGAATTATTGCCTCTAATGTGTCTAAAGCTGATTCTACAGCCTGGGGTGATGAATTATAAGTATCATCAATAATCAAACTATTATTAACTCCTGGCAATAAAACCATGCGACCGGGTAAAGGTTCATATGCTTTTAAAGCCTGAACAATATCAATCAAGTTTAAATCAAGGGCTAAACCAACACTAATAGCCGCTAAAACTGAATTGACCTGAGCCAAAGAAATGATATTTGGCAAAAACACTGGCACCACATTGCCATGATATCTTACTTTAAACTTTAATCCTTTAATTTTTAACCGATCTTCTTTTAATTCTTGATTAATTTGAACTTCTAAACCCTGAACATTAGCCTGGGTATCAAGTCCATAAGATAAAACCTGAGCAGAAGTCTTGTTCTTTAAGGCATAAGTTCTTTTATTATCTGCATTTAAAATTGCCCAACCATCTTTTTGTAAATTTTTAATGATCATGTGTTTTTCCATGGCCACTTTATCAAGTGTTTTGAAAAATTCTGTGTGAGCGGCGCTAATAGATGTAATCACACCAATATGACAAGGAGCAATATCAACTAAATACTCAATGTCGCCTGGTCGATCCGCGGCCATTTCTAAAACTAAGATTTTAGGATAAGATTTTTGTTTAAAAATTATTTTTAAAAAACCCAAGATAAAAACCCTAATCCAACCAAAAATATTTCTTCCTGGAGATTTAACTCCTAAAATAGTTAAGGGAACGCCAATTTCATTATTATAATTCCCTTTGCTTTGACGGATGTTTAACTGGCTTTTTAAAACAAGGGCAATGGCTTTTTTTGTTGAAGACTTTCCCACGCTTCCTGTAATCCCAACAACCAAAGGTTTATACTTTTTAATAATTCTTTTGCTTAAGAAAGCAAGGAATTTTTGTAAAATTTTTAACAACATATTATTTTTTGTCCGGAAGGACATTATAATAATCAAGAATAAATTCAGCTAATTTGCCAAAAGTGGGCACCGCTGTTGAATCAGCAAAATTACCTTGTTGAGGATTATCTAATTTTACCAAGGCAACAAATTTAGGATTAGTCGCCGGAGCAAAACCAATAAAAGAATGAATTACTTCCTCTGAATAACCACCAGTTGACTTAGCCACCTGAGCTGTACCGGTTTTTCCAGCCACATAATATCCATCTACTTTTGCTCTTCGACCATAACCATTTTCACAAACAGAAACCATCATTGCTGTTAAAGAAGCGGCTGTAGAGGGAGAAATAACCTGACGAATAGACTCTGGTTCCCAAACATCTGTTTGGCCATCTTTAATAGTTGAATGAACAACATGGGGTTTCATTAACCTGCCTTTATTAGCAATCGCCCCAACGGCATTAACCATTTGTATTGTTGTAACAGATATCCCTTGACCATACGAAGCCGTGGCTAAATAAATATCTTGTTTTCTTTCTAAATTGCTAATATCTCCAACTGCTTCACCAGTTAACTCTATTCTGGTTAAACTGCCAAAACCAAACTTTTTCAAATAATTGCGAAAGCCGGCCCGTCCTAGTTCTTGCGCCGCAAACACCGCTCCCGTATTAATTGATTTTTCCAAAACCTGTGTCATTGTCTGCTGACCAAATGTTCTTCCTTCAACATTTCTAATCGTTTCTGTATCCAGATGAATCACGCCAGGATCTATATAGGTTGTTTCTGGGGTGATTTTCATGGCATCCAAAGCCGCAGCCATGGTAATTACTTTAAAAATAGAGCCTGGTTCAAAAGCAGAACTAATCACTGGATTTTTAAAAACTTCATAATCTTTTGATTCTACTTCTGAATATTTATTAGGATTAAAATTGGGCTGATTGCAAAGGGCAATAACCGCGCTGGTTTTTGTATCTAAAACAAGAATTGAACCAGATACTGATTGATATTCTTGAAGAGCTTGTTCTAAAAGCTGACAAGCAAAATATTGAATTGAACGATCAATAGTTAAAACTAAATCAAGGCCATCCTCAGCTGGTTTAACAATATCATCATCGGCTCGAGTTAAACCACTGGAAAATATTTCTCCTGTTTCCAAGCCTGGCTGACCAGCCAGTTCTTTATTAAAGAATTCTTCAGCTCCGTATTGACCTGTTCCTCCAGAACAAAGCCCTGAATGACAATCCATAGACGCACTAACAAATCCAAGTAAATGACTAAATAACCCTCCTTCTGGATAATGGCGCTGAGGAATAGCGTCAAATCTGATTCCAGGCAAGCCAAGCTCTTTTATTTTTTCCACTTCTTCAGAACCAAGATCAGTTTTTAATAATTCATAAAAATCATCTTTTTGAGATATACGAATCAAAATATCTTTTAATTCACTTGTTTCCTGACCTTCTTGAATAATAATTGGTTGCCCATGGACTTGAGTTAACTCTGAAATATCTATGTAAGGAGCAATTTTATTAAGCCATTCTCCTGGCCCTATTTTTGATTCAACAATAGCATTTGGTGAAACAATCAGATTATAGGTGTTGAGATTAATGGCTATGGGATAAATGTCTTTACCTTCGTGAATAAAAATTCTACCTCGAGTAGCCGGAATAACTTGTTCTCTAATCTCCTTGCTGTAAATTGTTGATCCAAGAAAATTATGACCTAAGACTTGTAACTCAAAAAGTCGACCAATAATGCAAAATCCGAGAATAAAAACAATTCCAATAAGTACTTTCAAACGCCCGTTCATAAAAATCTATTTCTCGGCCAAAACCTCGCCACTAAAGACTAGATAATCAACTTGATCGACCTTAACCATTTTTAGCCCTTGAATAATCTGGGCAATGTTCGCCATTGAACCTAAACCAGCAGTTTCTTTAAGTAGTTTTTCATTCTCCATCTTTAAAGATTTTACCTGTTCTTCAGCCCTTTCTATTTCTAAACAATGATTTACCCCAACATTAATCTGAAATAAATAAATACCTGCGGTGATTAAAATTAAGGTAATTGCCAGGCAATTAAAAATAACTAGATTGTTTTCTCTTTTTCTTCCTGACCAGGATTGAAAAAGTTTTTGAGCAAAAGTCATAAAATTTCATTTAATCGATGCTAATATACGAATGAATACTAATTATACTAATCAATACTAATTATACTAATATCTTTTATTCGTATTATTCGTATGCATTAGTATATTGGTATCGCATTTTTTTACATTTTCTCGCCAACTCTTAATTTAGCGCTTCGCGCCCTAGAATTCTCTTTAATTTCTTGTTCATCAGGAATAATCGGTTTTTTGGTTAATATTTTTAAATTCTCTGTTTGCTTAAAAAAGTTCTTTACAATCCTGTCTTCTCCTGAATGATAACTAAGAACAATAATTCTTCCTTGAGGCGCTAAAATATCTAAACTGTTTTTTAGCCCTTTTTTTAAAACTTCTAATTCATTATTAACTTCTATTCTTAAGGCTTGGAAAACTCGGGCTAGACTTTTAACGTGAAAATATCTTCCTAAAGACTTTTTAATGATCTTAACTAATTGGTCTGTCATAATTATTTTCTCTTGTTTTCTTTCTTTAACAATCATATTTGCAATGCGATGAGAAAATCTTTCCCCGCCATATTCTTTAAAAATCTCTGTCAATTCTTCTTTTGAATATTGATTAAGAATCATGGTGGCAGTCAAATCCTGAGTCTTGGGATTAAACCTCATGTCTAATATCTCCTGCTTCATAAAAGTGAATCCCATTTTACTATTTTCAATCAAGTCAGTTGACAAACCAAGATCAAGTAAAATACCATGAACTGGTGAAAAATTATTTTTTTTAACGATCTCTTTTATGTTAGAAAAATTATCACAGACTAATATCAATCTATTTTTGATTTTTGATGGTTCGACTTTGCTCACCATCAATCCTGAGCGTAGTCGAAGGATTGATTTTTGATTTTTGATTTTAGCGAGATTAGCAATAGCTTCCTCTGATAAATCTATACCCAGTAATTTTCCGTTTGGCTCAGTTAAAGATAAAATACTAAGCGCATGTCCGCCCCCGCCTATTGTGGCATCAATGTAATTCTTTCCTGAAGACGGTTCAAAATAATTAAGAACTTGATTTAATAAAACAGGAACATGCATAGTCACTTCGCTTTAAAACACAAGCACTAAACACCAAATCACAAACAAATTGCCTACTCCGCCGAAGTAGCTTCAGCTACGAAGGCCGGGCAAAATACTAAATACTAAATTCTAAACGTGTTTGTTTTGGTCATTTGGATTTTGGTCATTAGATATTATTTGGAATTTGTTATTTGTTATTTAGGATTTCCGTTGCAAAGCAACGGCTATACTCCTATTTCTCCTAATGTATCTGCAATTTCAGAACTGTCTTCTTCGGCGTCTTTTTTAAATGTTTCCCATTTCTTTTCATCCCAAATTTCCATCCGATTATAAAGACCAGCAACTACTGCTTTTTTTCCAATGCCCGCATATTTACGAAGATAATCTGGTAAATTAATTCTTCCCTGTTTATCAACACTTACGTCCATAGCGCCAGCTAACATTAAACGAGCAATGGTTCTGGATTTTGATTTGCTTATTGGCATCTCAGATAATTTTGTGGCTAACTTGGTCCATTCTTTTCTAGGAAATAAAAAAAGGCATGTATCCAAGCCTCGTGTAACTACTGCCCCTTTTAAAAGTTCAGTTCTAAATTTAACTGGGACGCCCAGTCTATTTTTATCATCTATTGAATAATGGTATTCACCAATAAACATAAGTGCTTTTTAGCTTAATTAAGTGACTTATCCACAGTTATCCATAGTTATCCCCACTTCTATCCACAGTTTTCCACAACAGGTCTATTATATACCATTCTTTCCCACTAGGCAACATATACCTGTGGATAACTTTTAAAACTGTGTATAACAAAAATCCTTACCATTTAAGGTAAAGATTAGTATTTAAGTATTTTTACTTAATGACCCTTTTACATTTTTTTATTGCTTTAATACAATTATTTCTTTTAATAATTCATTGACATAATCCATTGAAGAATCATTTAATATGATAACGTCATAATTTTTCTTATAATACTCTATATTGTTTTCTACGTTACCATTTAAAAAACCTATCTTAATCAAACTGTCATATTCAAAACCGTCAATCATCCCAATGTCTCCCAAACTATCTCCTAATAATAAGACATTCTTTCTATTTTTTATTATTTTAAAAATAGGAAATTTTTGAATTGTGGTTTCATCTTTATTCATTCCATGGATAATTGGTTTTTTTACATCAATTGCATTTCCAGCTTCATCCCATTCAAACGAATTTGCAACAATATGAATATTCTTATATAACTTATTTTCTCTTTCAAGGTACATTGAAATAATATCTCCTCCTAATCCGCTCGCAGACATTATAACTAAAGGAATTTTGTGGTAATGTAAAAAATCAATGAATTCTAAAACCCCTTTTCTAAATTTAATTTTTTTCGATTTAGCAACTTTTTTTAAATCTTTTTTATTCAATCCTGATTTAATTAACAACTCAAAATGAGTTATCCACCATTCACGCATTGCTTTCTTCTTTTCTTTTAAAGAAATTTTTGGATTAATCTCTATTGGATAATATTTATTAAAAAGAGCATGGGCTTTTTTAGCGTAGCCCGGAACTAAATAATTTCCGTCGCGTAAAATTGAAATTAAAGAAGGAACATTTTCGTCGTCAACAAAAGCATAAGTTAAAGTTCTGTCAAAATCTGATAATACATGAAATTTTTCAGCTCCGGCTTTAAAAATAGCTTTTTTCAATTTTTTTAATTTTTTTGGATTTGATATAACTAAATTCTCCATCTCTCAATTAATTTTTCAGCTTTTTTATCTGGAAACTAAGTCTCCAAATTTCTTAATAATAAAATCTGACTTAATTATTCTATTTTTTAAAAAGGTTCCTGACACCTTTTATTACTTAGTTAAATTTTGTCTCAATCAATCTTTCTAATTCTGATTTAATTTCTTTAAAATCAGGTAAATTAGAAATCTGGTGCGAAAGCCGGTTTTTCCAATTCACTTTATAGGATTGTCTTTGAATAGGATTGTCTTTGAATTTCCAAAATTAAATCTTTAACATTAAAAAAATAACCGTGTTTATTTTGAAATATTTCTCTTACTTTTTGAAATTTTAAATCCCCGGCTATTAGTTTCCATAAATCATAAACATCTCTTGGCTCATCAACTACATCAAGCAACCGACTAACTTTATCCGCCATAATTGATTCTAAATTATATGCTGGTAGATCTGCTTTGAATTTCTTTAAATCCTGATAACTAAATTTAATTGGCCTCTTTCTAAAAGGTGGCAAAAAATTATCCTCTAAAATATCTACTTTCAACTCTTTACCACTGCCTGAAAAAATTTCTGGAACAATATTATATGAAAAGAAAATTTGCAAATGTCCATCTTTTAACACTCTTTTCCCTTCTATTTCTCCTGCTTCTACAGGAAAATCTTTATTAAGATTCTCTATTACCTTTAATAATCGTTTAGATATATCCATTAATCCTTCTTTAACCAAAAAATCCAAATCTTCAGAAAAACGATAATCAGGAAAATATATCTTTTTTAGACAAGTTCCTCCTCGAAAGACTAAATTTTTTAAATCTTTATTCTGAGAAATATAATAAAGGAGAAGTTCAATAAAATAATCCTTTTCAATTGTTTTCTCTGGTAATAATAAATTAGAAGCAATCTTTGTAATCTGAGTATAATTTATCATAAACTAATTCCTAATAATTTTTTTAATTTGCTCGGGCGAAATATTATCAATCAAATGCCAATCATTTTTGTTCAAATTCTTTTTCCCCAAGTAAGGATCAAATAAATCATATCTACCCTTAATGCATTTTCTTAAATCCTTCCTTATCATACTAATTCCTAAAATCTCTAAAATATAACCTAAACGTTTAGCCACTACATTTTTATTGTATTTTCTAACATATTGAAATAATTTTTTAAAATCTATCTTATCTTTAACT
>JAHIMV010000006.1 GCA_018896315.1 Patescibacteria group bacterium
ATAGACGGTAACCATTCCTCTCCTCTAATGACATGAGTAATATTCATGTAATGATCATCAGCCACATTAGCCAAATGATAAGTTGGCCATTTATCTGATTTTAATAAAATCTGGTCATCAATAGTTTTTAAATTAAATTCTACTGAACCACGAATCAAATCTTTAAATTTAATTATCCCCTTCTCTGGTACCTTCAACCTTACAACGTAAGGTTGCCCTGAGCGAAGTTGAAGGGTTATATCTTTTTTGCTTAAATTTCGACAATGACGATTATATTGAGGAGGCATTTTTCTTGCTATTTGCTCTTTTCTGGTTTTTTCTAACTCTTCAGAAGTACAAAAACAATAATAAGCATTATCTTGTTCAACTAATTTCTGCGCCAAATTTCTATAAGTATTAATTTTTTGAGATTGGATATATGGCCCCTCATCCCAGGGCAAACCAATTGTTTTTAGGGTTTTAATTAAACTTTCAGTCGCTCCCTGTACATAACGCTGGCGATCTGTGTCTTCAATTCTTAAAACCACCTTTCCTTTATTTTGTCTTGCAAAAAGCCAATTGTATAGATAAGTGCGCAAACCGCCGATATGCAAAAATCCAGTTGGTGATGGAGCAAATCTTACTTTAATCATAATAATTTATGATAGCATAAAAAATAACTCCTGCCAACTGGATTTGATGGCGACTTTAATCTGTTATAATATTTTATTCTATTCTGTTACTTTTTTATGGTTGAGGCTCCTCTTCTGCTTCTTCTGTGACTTCCTCTGGGGTGATCGACTCTTCTGTCTCGCCCGGTGGAGTCACTTCTTCTTCAGGAAGTATTTCTTCAGAAAGTATTTCTTCAGGAAGTATTTCTTCTTCAGGAGTAGCTTCTTCTGGAATTAGGAATAATCTGAGAACGAATAAACAAATACCGATAACAATTACTACGATAACAATAACTAATATTGTTAATAGTGTTTTTTTCATAAACCCTTTAATAATAATCTTTTAATTAAATTAATTATTTTGTCCCTCCTCTTCTTTAGTATTGGCATGTGAATTAGCAGCAAAAGCGCCAGCCATAAGCAGAATAATACCTATAACACCCATACCAGCTGATAAGTATAGTTCTTTTAAAATCAAGGCGTGTGGTGAATAAATAAATTCTTCAATGGATTCTTGAGGAATAGTAAAATAATTGTAAATTCCTAAACAGGCAATAACAATGCCAATGATAATTAATAAAGCACCGAGCCAAATTAATTGAGTCTTTGTTCCCCCTTCTTTAATATAGAGTTTAAATGTTTTCATATTATTTATTTTAAATTTTCGGGTTTACCCCGTTAGAAAGTTATGATTGTTACTTATAGTAAACTAATGTAATCTTTAGAGCTTTCTAACGGGGTTTAATAATTAAATCAGCTGTCTTTCTTCGGAGTTCTGAGATTTTTTGACAGATTTGGCATTCTAATCTACGTTCATTGAATTGTTGACAACTTAAAAGTTCTTTTGCTTCTTTCATTAAACGTTCAGCTAACCGAGATTTTTGTTTAATATTCTTCGTTTCATTAATAAATTTGGCTATTTTTTCAATAGATTCATTTTTTGCTTTAAATAATGCACATTTTATTTTTTCAATTTCTTCTTTTTCTTCCATTTTTGTTTCCACATAGTTACTAATTATTTAAATTCTCCTAATTTTTTTTTGGCCTCGTTTAATATTCTTGCTGCTTCACCTAGATTTAAACCTGTACTCTGCATAAATTTTACAAAAGGTGTATCAGCGATATCTTTAATGTTTCCATACCCTGCTTCTTTTAAAATCCTGGTTGTTTTTCTATTAACACTTTTAAGTCCGGACAAAAAAGAAGGTGCCTTTTTCTCTTTATCTTTTTTCCAGATAGGCACTCGCTTCGCTCGCGCTCTATCTCCCTTGGGGCTGGGTCGTCTCGGTTCTTCGTCTGTCTGGTCCAGCCTTTTGTCTGAAAGACAAGGGGCTGTCGGAATTTTATTTATGAAATTCCGAGACGATAAAATACTACAATAATTTCCTGAAACACTGATATGGCTATGTCTTTCTAGTCCCTGACAAATAAGACGAGTATAATCTGAGCTGATATTCAATTCTTTAGCAATTTCAAAAACAGAAACCTCTTTCTTGTTTGAAATTATATTAAAGACTTTTTGTTCTGTTCCTGTCATTTTTTAATTGAATTTCAAAATGCTTAGTCTTAATAAAAAATTTTTCTAAATCTTTATTCCGCCGACTGGCGGCTTTAGAAGCTAAGAATTCTTTGATGGCTGTCATAGCCGCATTTCTACAAATGAATTCTATATCAGAACCCATTAGATCTTTAGTATCACGAGCCAGTTTTTTAAGATTTACCTCAGGAGCTAATGGTTTTTTTCTAGTATGAATCTTGAATATTTCAAATCTCGCTTTTTCGTCAGGTTTTGGTATTTCTATAAGAAAATCAAAACGTCCTGGCCTGAGTAATGCTGAATCAATTAAATCTCGTCTATTCGTTGCTCCAAGAATTACTACTCCTTTGAGCTCTTCAATCCCGTCCATTTCAGCTAAAAACTGGCTAACTACTCGTTCGGTTACATGAGAATCCGTAGTAGTGCCGCTTCGTTTAGGGGTTAAAGCATCCAGTTCATCGAAAAATACAATACAAGGACTGGACATTTTTGCTTTTTTAAAAACTTCGCGGACCGCTCTTTCTGACTCTCCAATATATTTGGAAAGTAAGGCCGGACCTTTAACAGAGATGAAATTAACTCCGCTTTCATGGGACACTGCTTTAGCAATCAAAGTTTTTCCGCAGCCTGGAGGTCCATAGAGCAATATTCCTTTAGGCGGCCGGGTGTGAGCATAATTAAACAATTCATTATATTTTAAAGGCCACTCAATAGCTTCTCTAAGAGTTTCTTTTATAGTATTAAGACCTCCTACATCTTCCCAAGAAGTATCAGGAGTTTCAATAAAGACTTCTCTTAATGCTGATGGCTCTACTTCTTTAAGCGCTTCTCGGAAATGATCCATGGTCACTTCAAGTTCTGAAAGTTTTTTATAAGGAATATATTCTTTTTCAAACTCAATCTCAGGCATGATTTCCCTGAGTGCAGCCATAGCTGCTTCTCTGCTCAGAGCCTCAAGATCAGCCCCAACAAATCCGTGAGTAATCTCAGCCAGCTTCTCAACATTAACATCTTCGGACAGAGGCATGCCTCGAGTATGAATTTCTAATATTTCTTTTCTCCCATTTTTATCAGGAATGGAAATAGCAATTTCCCGGTCAAATCTTCCCGGTCGACGAAGAGCTGGATCTAAGGTATTAGGAATATTTGTGGCGCCAATCACTACTAATTGTCCTCTTGATTCCAATCCATCCATTAAAGCTAAAAGTTGAGCAACCACTCTTCTTTCTACTTGTTTTTCTCCGCCCATATCTTCTCTTTTTGGCGCGATAGCATCAATTTCATCAATAAACAAAATGGCTGGCGCATTTCTTTCGGCTTCTTCAAATATCTCCCTTAACCTTCCTTCTGATTCGCCGTAAAATTTGCCAATAATCTCCGGACCGGAAATATGATAAAAATTAGCATCAGTTTCATTAACCACTGCTTTAGCAATCAAAGTTTTTCCGCAGCCTGGAGGCCCATATAGCAAAACTCCTTTAGGCGGATCAATGCCTAATCTTTCAAATACTTCAGGATATTTTAAAGGAAGTTCTATCATCTCTCTAATTCTTTGAATCTCTTTTTTTAATCCGCCAATATCTTCATAAGTAATGCCTATCTTCTTTTCTCCTTCTTTAGCTTGGCCTTTAATTTTAATTAAAGTCTCGGGTCTAATCAAAACTACGCCAGATGGATCAGTATCAACAACTTGAAATTCCTGAAATCTAGAACCAAAAAAGGTTATTCGTAACTTATCGTTTTTAATAATTGGCGTACCATCAAGTAATTTAGCTATATATTCTTTGTCCTCTGTTTGTTTAAGAGAACTGCTAATAGTCAAGGGTAATAAAATAACCTGCTCTGCTTCTTTGTGAGAAATTTTTTGAACCTTTACTTTTTCATCCAACCCCACTCCAGTATTTTCTCTAATAATTCCGTCAATCTGGATAATCCCTTGCCCCCTATCGTCTGGATAAGTTGGCATTAATTTTGCTACACTCTTTTTTCTAGCCTTTGGTTTTGTAGAACTTATTTCTATTACATCTCCAACATCAGCTTTTAGCTCTTTAAAATTATCAGGGTCAATTCTAGCAATACCCCGACCAACATCTTTAGTTTGTGCTTCAGAAACCTTCAAAATCATGCCAATGTTGTTAAAATTTACGAGCCCAATGCGAAGTAAATTTTACTACAACATTGAGCACCCAGCACTTATTTTGCCAAGTAGGTCTTGGCGAAAGAGCGTTTTAACGCTCTTTCGCGAGAAATTAATTTATTCTACCTTAATTTATAATAAAAATTTTGTTTCTGTTTCGCAAAATAAGTGCTGGGTAAAGGTTTTCTGACAAAAATTTCTACGTCTACGACTTGAAATTTTTGAGAAAGCCCTTCATTTTTTCTTAAATTTTATTTCCAGTATTCCATTCTTGAAAGACATTTTTTTATTCTCCATCTCAACTTTTGCCGGCAATAAAATTTCTTTTTTATATTTTCTTTCTTCATCACTGGCTTCAAGCAGTAAGATGTCTCCCTTTAAGTCCAGTTTAATTTCTTTCTCATCTACCCCGGGCAATTCGGCAATAACTAAAATTTCATCTTTTTCATCAAAAACATCAACCATCGGCTCTCTTTCTTCAGTAATCTCAGCTCCTTTTTCGGTTTTTTTGATGTTACCAAACGGCTCTACTTTCCAAGATTTTTCTTTACCTTTACTCAAAGTGCTCATTGAAAATCCCCAAACTGCTCGAGGATGCTTTTCGGTTAAGCCCTTAATTTCTCCCTTTCTCTCAATTTTTCCGCCCGATTCTTCAACTTTTTTAGCCAAATCAACCAATTTTCCCAAACCCTTAAACAATCCTCCAAGCAAAGGAACGTCTTCAAGCTCTTCTAAATTCACCCCGTTAAATTGCGGCTTGGCCGCTCCCGCTTTGCGGGATTTAACAGGGTTAAGATCTTTTAATTTTTCTGCGTCTGTTTTTGGTATGTTAGGTTTTTTTGCCATAAATCTCAAAATTTTAGAACGGAGTGAATAAAATTTTGTTAGATTTATGAGCACCCCGCTCCAATTTTACCATTAAAATTTAGTTAATAATTTGTTATTACCGTTTTTTGTTTATCTTTTGTAGCACAGTGTCCGAATAGGACCTCTGACGAAGTCAGAGTGTGCTACCCCCGCTTGCCTCGTAAAATTGGGGCGCGGGTTTTCTGGTCATAAATTTATAAGCAAAGTTTGAAATTCCTTCGAGCTTCACAAGCAAGAAAATTGTATTTTCTTGCTTGGTTCACCTCTAGGAATTATAATAAAATCTAATGCTAATACAACAAATATTTGTATAATTATTATTGATTTATTTAGATGCCAATTCAGCTTCTAATTTTTTGACTCTCTTCTCTAATTTGTCCTTTTCTTTTTCTATCTCAACTTTCTTAGCTTTGGTGTTTAAATAAGGGTCTGCTTCCCACCAGTTTATACCCATTTCTTTAGCTTTATCTACTGAAGCA
This sequence comes from Patescibacteria group bacterium, assembly GCA_018896315.1. GTDB lineage: Bacteria > Patescibacteriota > Patescibacteriia > UBA2591 > UBA6264 > JAHIMV01. The sequence continues at coordinate 5,671 of JAHIMV010000006.1, forward strand.
ATCATCAGTCTTATCTTGATTGTTAAGAGTTCAACATCAGCCAATTTTATTTGAATATCACCAGCAATAACAATTCCCTTATCTAAAACACGCTCTAAAATATCAGCTAAATTTGTAGTTTCTATACTTTTACTAATTTGTTGTGGCATAAATTAAATTTATTAGTTTATTGATTTA
>JAHIMV010000096.1 GCA_018896315.1 Patescibacteria group bacterium
ATAAAGGTTTTAAAATGGCTGATGAAATTGGGGCAATGCTCTGGCGGGCGATAAAATCGCTTAAATAATTTTTGTTAAAATGTTAAATTGTTACTTTGTTAAATTGAATAAGGGTTTTACCCTTATAGAATTAATGGTCTCTTTAGGTATTTTAGTTGTGGCAATTTTAGCTGCTTTGGGAATTTATATTAATGTCATTGGCACAAGGCAAAAAACCGTTGGCCAGCTTAACATTCAAGAAGACGGCCAATATTTAATGAGCTTAATTGTTAAAGACATTCGCGCTGGAATGGTTGATTATGCTGATCATGTCGGCGGGGAGGGAAATTGCGTTAAAATCACCAGTGCCGAAAATCCGACCAGCCAGCTTTGTTTATTGGATTTTTCCAGCTCCCCAAATCAAATTCGATATAAGACTAATTTAAGCGCCAGCGGCGTTTGCTCTGAGGTCGGCGGAAGATGCGTTTTGCAAAGATGCGAGGGCTTGGCGAGCAGCGACACTTGCAATACCGCCACTGGGAGTTACCAAACAATTACTATGACCAACGTTAGTTTTGAACGTTTAGATTTTTACATTAGTCCGACAACTGACCCTTTTATTATTGATTCAACTAATTATGAACACCCGCGAGTAACCATTGTCCTTAAATTAAGGTCTTTAAGGGAAAAAACAGGGGAAAAACTACTGGTTTTACAGCAAACAGTGCCCCAAAGATATACTTATAGAAAATAAATCCTAAATCATAATTTCTAAATCCTAAACAAATTCAAAATTTAAATGTTTCAAATTCAAAACCGTTAAAATTTTAACCGATGCGGTTTAGAATTTTGAGTTTTGATATTTGGTATTGTTTAGAGTTTAGAGTTTAGAGATTAGAGTTTTTAAATCATAATTATTAAAAAATGACAAAAAAAAAGAAATGTTCCAATGTTCTAATGTTCAAATGCCTGCCCCGTAGTGAACGCGAAGCGTTCTACTACTGGGGTTCCAATGATAAGAGAGGCATTTCTTTGGTACTCACTCTTCTTATTATCTCTTCCGTCCTTACTGGAACAATTTTAGTAGCTGATATTACTATTCGTCATGCCCAAATTATTCATGGAGCTGAAATTTCAGAAAAAGCCTATTTTGCCACAGAAACAGGAATTCAAAAATCAGCTTATCAGGCTTTAAAAAATTATACTGACATTTCAACTTATAGCTTAAGCGGTACTTTAGATGATGGAGAATCCACTTATACGGCAACCGTTAGCGTTGACACTGAATGCCCTAATCCTCCCACAGAATGTAGCGCCGGGGCTATTTCAGCGACTAATGCATGGACTATTTCCTTATCAGCAGGAGAATCTTTTCAATTAAATATTGATATTAATGGCACAATCTATCCAGCTAGTGTTCAGATTACTCGTTCTGGTTCAACAGACACAGATATTATTGTTTATGAATGCACCACAACCACAGGAACTCCTCGAGTTTGTGGCGAGACAATGAGTCAGGAGTTTAGTATCACATTTCCTTATACATTTAATATCACTAATTATGCGACTAAATATTATAAATTAAGAATCAATAATGCAGGAAGCAGTTCAGAAAATTATGTTTTAACTCCCACCGGAGCATTGCCTATTGGCATTGAAATAAGTTCTATAGGAGTTTATACAGGATACGAACGTAGACTAAAGACCAATTTGCCCAAATGGCAAAAATTTGGAATTTAACCCTGTACTATTGACTATTAAATTATCCCTGCTAAAATTTAGATAACTGAAAAATTATCCCTGCTAAAATTTAGATATATTATTATGTACATTCACCGACAAATACAAGAACAAATAAAACCATATCTTAATAGAAAAGAAGTTTTAGGTATTATTGGCGCTCGACAAGTCGGCAAAACAACTTTTCTTCAACATTTGTTTTCTCAATTAAAAAAACAAGGAAAGTCGGTTAAATTTTTAACTTTTAAAGAAAAAGCGATTTAAATCTTTTTAATGACATAGAAGATTTTAAAGATATTTATAAAAAATATGACGTTTTAATTATTGATGAGTTTCAATATGCCGAAAAAGGAGGCCAAAAATTAAAATATTTGTTTGATACCACTAAGACAAAATATATTATTTCAGGGTCCTCTTCATTGGAACTTACTTTTAAAACAGGGAAATATATGGTTGGCCGAATGTTTAAGTTTTCACTTTGGCCTTTTTCTTTTAGAGAATATTTATCATATATTGACCCGGAACTGTTTGATTTAATGAATTCGCGAATTAAAAATGTTTTTTCTATTTCATATAAAAGAGAAGGATTATTTGGTTCAGAGGTAGATTTGAGACTAGAAACGTTATTTGAAAAATATCTTATTTCTGGCGGTTATCCAGCCGTAGTTTTAAGCAAAAGTCAGTCAGAAAAGAAGAAAGTTTTAGAAAGTATTTTAGATAATTATTTACTCAAAGATATTAGAAGTCTTCTTCAATTAGCCACAGAAAACGAACTTATTCGTTTAATAAAGTTTTTGGCTAACCAAACAGGCAATTTAGTAAAATATAAAGAACTTTCTAATAACGCAAACCTTAATTATAAAAATCTCCTTAAACATTTAGAGGTTTTAACGCAGACATATATTATTGATTTAGTTAAGCCTTATTTTACTAATAAAAGAACAGAATTAACAAAAAATCCCAAAGTATATTTTATTGACTCAGGATTTAAAAATTTTATTCTTTCTGATTTTAGAAAATTTGATCAGCGAAAAGACGTCGGAGCTTTAGTTGAGAATCATGTTTTTATGTTTTTAAAAACGATAAGTAATAGTATGGAAAGAGTAAATTTTTGGCGAACAAAAAGTAAGGCCGAGGTTGATTTTATTATTACTCGCAAAAACAAAATTATACCCATTGAAGTAAAATATTCAACAAATCCAAATATTGGCAAGAGTCTTTATAGTTTTATTGAGAAATTTTCTCCAAATCAGGCTTTTATTTTTACTAAAGGTTATTTTGATAAGAGAAAAGTAAATGGCTGTCAGATAAATTTCATTCCAGTTTGGTATTTATGAAAGGTTCAAATTAAAAATTAATTTTATATGTCTAATTCAAAACAATACGATTTAGAAGAAACTTAAACGTCAGTCGTTGAGGAGGAGCGACTTGCCCGTTTGCCCCGCCTGTCCGCCTCTGGCGGGCCTCTGGCAGGCCTCTGGCGGGAGCGACGGGAAACGTCAGACGTTGACATCAATAAGAAAATATAAAAATTAATTAAGTAATTAAAATAATTTATTATGCCTTTACCAAAATTTTTACAATCATATTTTTGGGACGTAGATTTTAAAAATCTTGATACTAAGAAATATCCTCATTTCATTCTGGAAAGAATTTTGGAATATGGTGATAAAAAAGATTTAAATTGGGCCACGGAACATTTTTCTAAAGATGCTTTTAAGAAAACGGTTTTATCTTCTCGCTCCCTTAGTCCTAAAAGTGTTAATTTTTGGGCTTTAATTTTAAATTTAGACAAAAATAATATTTTATGTTTGAAAAAGCCGTTACTAAAAAAACAAAACAAAATTTGGCCATATTAAGCCAAACTTCATTTTTAAGAAATTTCTATTTAGCCGGTGGAACAGCCTTGGCTTTACAGTTTGGTCACCGGATTTCTATAGATCTAGATTTTTTTAGTGCTCAAAAATTTAAGCCAGAATTGATAGTAACTCAAATTAGAGAACTAGGAGAATTTTTTTTGGAATCAAAAGACTGGGGTACACTCCACGGTATTTTTAAAGGAACAAGAATAACGTTTCTTTATTATCCCTATCCTATCTTATTTCATTTGAAAAAGTTTGAGCAAGTCAATATTGCTGATTATTTAGATATTGCCTGTATGAAATTAGATGTCGTTTCTGCTCGCGGGAGTAAAAAAGATTTTATTGATCTTTATTTTATTTGCCAAAAGATTCAATTAGAAGAGATTTTTAAAGTTTTTAGTAAAAAATACAGAGAAATAGATTTTAATTTAATCCATATATTTAAAAGTCTTTGTTATTTTGAAGAAGCGGATAAACAGCCAATGCCAAAAATGTTTAAGAAAGTTCTTTGGACTGATGTTAAGAAATTTTTTATCAAAGAGGTTAAAAATTTTAAAAAAGATATATTTATTTAAAAGTTGATTATTAATATAAAAATTAAAAATAATTAATTGCTAATAAATTTTAATTAAGGTCGAATTTAATTAGGATTTATTAGCAAAAAAGAGGTCATTATATTTACCCCGTTAGAAACCTAATTTAAGGTATTCTATCAGGGGAAATGAGGTATTATTATGAAAAAAGAGAAAAATGTCTTTCACTCTGTTGAAGTTTCTAATGGGGTGAAAATTAAAAAAATTTACCCTGTTAAATGTCGCTTTGCGACAATTTCGCCTTTGGCGAAATTATTTAACAGGGTAAATGGAAAATTAAGTCGTAGATTTTTCTTTACCCTGAACCGAGTTTACTCTGGTTTAGGGCTTGGCGGCATTTTCACCCTGTTAAATGTCGCTTTGCGACAATTTCGCCCTTACCTTGTTAAATGTCGCTTTGCGACAATTTCGCCTTCGGCAAAATTATTTAACAGGGCGAGGCGAAATTATTTAACAGGGTTTATTTTATTAACAATATTATTTATAGGATTCATTGTTCCCATGTTCCCATGTTCCCATGTTCCAACGTTCCCATGTTCCAATGTTCCAATGTTCCAATGTTCTAATGACGCTTTTGCCTGGACCCCTCCTGCTTCTCCTCCTCCTGGAGGTAATGTTGCAGAACCGCTTAATACTGGTGATACAGCTCAAGGAAAAACTGGCAATCTTGGCATTGGAACAGCTTCCCCAACAACCAAATTAGATGTTTGGGGAAACATTGAGACAACAGGAGCAATTACCATTGATGGCAGAATGACAGCGTCAGAATTTTATGATGGCGTTTACTATCTTAACCCAGCAGACAATACAACATCTTTAAATGTTTTAGGCTCAATTACTGCTATGGGAACAACCAGCGCTAACTATTTTGCCGGTAATGTTGGAATTGGTTCATCAAGTCCAGGATACAAATTAGATGTTAATGGGTCTTTGAACGCCACCAGTATTTATATTAATGGGGCGCAAATTACTGGAGGATTATGGACATCTGGTTCAGGCCTTATTTATTATAACTCCGGCAACGTCGGTATCGGGACAACCTCCCCAGATACCCTCTTAACCATTGCCAATAATTCTTGGATTTCTGGAAAGAACAGCGCAGGAACAGGTTCAGTAAATATGTTTAAAGTAAATACTTCTGATGAAATTGATGTAGGCGGAACCTTAAATATAGGCACACTTGG
>JAHIMV010000007.1 GCA_018896315.1 Patescibacteria group bacterium
ATCAGCCTTTCAACCAGACATGTATAATTATTCGTCATTGAATAACGTAACTAGTCACTTGCATATTCATCTTATTCCAAGATATTCTAAGAGAATCAAGCTGTTTAGTTTTATGTTTAATGATTCTTCTTTTGGTAAAAGTTATAAACGTAAGCTAATTTTATTGTAGATAAAGAAACACTTGTTGAAATAAAGAAAAAAATTAAGGATAATCTGAGGTAGCGTTCTTTTGCCCGAGCCAACATAATAATCGCTTAACAGAGCGGTTATTTTTTTATCTAAAGGTGGATTTTTTAAACCTTTGAAAATAATTTAGTTGTGGTATAATAAAATTTAATAAACCAAAAAGATTAGAATATCTACAAATAGTCAATATAATAAGTCAGAGAAAATTTGTAATATTAAAATGAAGAAAAATAAAAAACAGATAAAAATTCTATCAGAAGGAATAAAAGAAATGTTAGTCCAGCTGAAAGATTATCGAAAGACCGTTATTATTATTTCTTTTTTTAGTTTAGTCTCCGCTTTAACTAACGGAGTAATTCCTTATATCACTGGTCGGCTAATAGATTCCATTTTGGACAGTAAAACGATTTTTTTAGGTGGGGATTTAGTTATTCCATATTTTTTGTTTTTTTTGGTTATTTGGACAATAGTAAAAATTTTAGCTGATTTTGTTGACTGGAGAAACGGGTTGAAAAATGAAAAATTAGGTTATACCATCTACGCCAATTATTTAATGAACGCTTTTAGTACGATTTTGGAGCTCCCGCTGTCTTTTTATAAAAACCAGAAAACAGGTGAGATTGTCGACAAAATGGAACGGGCAGGAAATTGGATGTCCAGGATTTTAGGAGTGGTTATTGATTTAATGCCGCAAATTTTAAGTTTCTTAGTAGGTTTACTTATTTGTTTTTTAATCAAGCCGTTTTTGGGGCTGGTTTTGATTACCGGGCTGGTAATTTATATTTTTGTTCTGGTCAGGATAGTCACCCCGGCCGCTAAATTGCAACTCAAAGGGTATAAGGCTTTTTCCAAGGCCCTTGGCCACGCTTACGAAACTGTTTTTAATACGCCAACCATTAAGCAGGCCGGAGCGGAAAAGTATGAAAGAAAAAGATTTTTTAAAAATTTTTCTTTGGGCATAGTGAATATCTGGATGAAAATAGTCGCCATTTGGGAGAGGGTCAGCTTTTTTCAGAGGTTTATTATTACCTTAACCCAGCTTGTTATTTTTATTTTTTCTATCATTTATATCCGCCAGGGACAAATGACCATTGGCCAATTGATTATGTTTACTGGTTATGCGGGTATGATTTTTAGTCCTTTTGTTCGTTTGGGATATAATTGGCAGACAATTCAAAACGGCTTAGTGGCTCTATCTCGGGCAAAAAAAATCCTTGATTTACCTAAGGAAAAATACAGGCCCTATAAGAAAATAAAAATTTCTGAAATTAAAGGAGAAATTATTTTTGATCAGGTAAGTTTTTCTTATAAGAATAACAAGGAATTAATTATTGATGACGTCAGTTTCAAAACAAAGCCAGGAGAGGTTATTGCCTTAGTGGGTGAATCGGGCGCCGGTAAAAGCACTTTAATTGATTTAATCTCTGCTTATTATTTTCCCAAAAAAGGCAGGGTCTTGATTGATGGTCATAATATTAAAAACATAGACTTGAAGTTTTTAAGAAGCAATATCGCCGTTGTTCCTCAGGAAGTTATTTTATTCAATGATACTATTAAGAATAATATCGCTTACGGGAATTTTAAAGCGGCTGAGCAAGAAATTATCCAAGCCGCCAAGCAAGGATATGCTAATGATTTTATAGTATCATTTCCCCAAAAATACGAACAAATGGTTGGGGAACGGGGGATCAAGCTTTCTGTCGGACAGAAACAGAGGATAGCTATTGCTCGAGCTATTCTAAAAAATCCCAAGATCCTTATTTTAGATGAGCCTACTTCAGCTTTAGATTCTAAATCGGAAAAATTCATTCAAAATTCATTGCAACAATTAATGAAAAATAGGACTACGTTTATTATTGCTCATCGTTTAAGCACGGTTAGGAGGGCAGATAGAATTTTCGTTATTCATAAAGGGAAAATTATTGAACAAGGAAAACACGATGACTTGATAAAAATTCCCAATGGAAAATACAGGCAGCTTTATGAATTTCAGGTTGGATTTCTGTAATTAAAAATAAACCATAAATCAATAGGAGCAAGAGAAGTGATAGGTCTAATGATTTCTAAAATAGATAGATTTTCCATTAAGAGAGTTTTATAATTTTTATAGGGTAGAATATGGAAAGAAAAATATTTAAAAGATTTTTAAAAAAGCATCCTAAATGATTTTTAATGTTAATGGTAAAAGTTGTGGAAAATCTGTGTTACTGGTAGGCAGATAAAGCAAAATAACGGCTGTGTATAACTTTTTTACATTGCCATTGACAAATAAATTTACATTTACTACAATCGAATTAGGCCGCATATAAAAAAGCGAGATAAAATATAACTATGCTTTCAAAATTTATTCAACAATTGCGAAAAAAGAATAATCTGACACAGGAATTTTTGGCGTTGGAGCTTGGCATTTCCCGGCCGACTTATGTTCAAATAGAACAAGGCGAGCGGGACTTGACTATTACCGAAGCAGAAAAACTATCTTCTATTTTTGGTATTTCTTTTGAAGATTTTAGGTGTGGAAAAGATTCTGCCATTACCGCTGAAATCAAAAAAGAAAAAGCAAAGCCAAAAGCAAAAAAACAAGAAATGAGAATAAGCATTCCACAAAAAAACCTTGAAAAGTTCAAGGAAGTACTTTTGTATGTTTTGTCCAAAGTTGGCGGCAAGCCAAATGTCGGTGAAACAGTTTTATATAAACTGCTTTATTTTATTGATTTTGATTTTTATGAAAAATTTGAGGAGCAATTAATTGGCGCAACATATATTAAAAATCATTATGGTCCAACACCGATTGAATTTAAGGTGATTGTTGACGACATGATTCAGCGCGGCGAGCTCGTAAAAGTTGAAGGAAAATATTTTAATTATCCGCAAAGAAAATATTTAGCAGTCAGGCGGCCAAGTCTTGATATTTTATCCGGCCGCGAAATAGAACACATTGATGATGTTTTGGCACGGCTTTCTGATAAAAACGCCAAAGAGATGGAAAATTATTCCCATGAGGACATTCCTTGGAAAACGGTGGAGGAAGGCAAACCGCTTTCTTACGAGAGTGTTTTTTATCGTGATGAACATTATTCCGTAAGAAATTATGAAGACGAACTATAATGAACTGCCGGAATTTTCTAAGGAATTTAAGCGGTTTTCAAAAAAATACAAATCATTGCCCGACGACTTGGAAGAATTTAAGCGTGTTGTTGATGTTGTGCCGCTTGGAAATAGCAAACATTTTAATATTATTACGCGAAACGAACAATACGCCGTTGTCAAAGCACGTTTGTTTTGCCGTTATTTAAAAGGCTCATCGCTCCGAGTTGTTTACGCTTTTCATTATCAAAGTTGCAAAGTTGATTTTATTGAGCTATATTTTAAGGGCGGTAAAGAAAACGAAGACAGAGAAAGAATTAAGAATTATCTGAAAAATTTATAGCGGCGCGATAGCGTTAGCCGGCATAAATTCTTGTTGGCGCGTTAGACAAATATAGACAAGGTCCGACCTTGTCTATATTTGTCAATTCTTCGTCTTACTGACTTATTTAATGCCTTTAATTTGTCTGGATGGACTTATTTTTGGGGTATTCCGATAATTGCAGCAGTGATTCCATGTATTATTGTATTTTTGCTTAGCAGAATAAGCAAAAAAAAGGTGTCGCTTGAGGAACTTAATTTTGCAATAGATCTTCCAATTAACCACAAGTATTTAAAAGAAATGGCCTGATTTTCAAACAAAAAATATATAGCCTGCGTATTATACGCAGGCTATTTTAATTTAAAAGTTATCCACAGATATTAATTTGACAAAAGATAGTTATGGGCATATGCTTATAATAGATAGTTAAGATAAAGGTTGGGCTATCAATATTAATTAAATAATTTAATCTAAAATATATGCCAAAATATGATGGAACCGGTCCTCAGGGTTCTGGCCCTGATACTGGTTGGGGAAAAGGTCCTTGTGGTGGTGGAATGGCTCGTGGTCAAACGTTTGGAAAAAGAGGATTTAGAAGTATGTGCGGATGGTTTGGTTTTAGCAATCGTCCCTACAGTAAATCAGATGATTTATCAGGCACAAAAGTATATATTGATAACTTAAAAGAAGAACTAAAGGGAGCAGAAGAATATTTAAAAGAACTAGAGGCCAAAAAATAAAAGAAGGCCTTGGGAATCTCTACCTCTTGAAAAAGAGGTAGAGAAGGACCTTCTTTGATTAAGATTTTAGCATTAATTTAAAGTTAAGTCAATTTTTATGCCTAGACCAAGACTTTGTCGAAAAATAAGATTTAATCCTAATATAATTTATTTCAAACCTCAGGGAGTTCCTATGAGAATGCTTGATGAGATAGAATTAACTGCTGAAGAATTAGAAGTTTTAAGATTAAAAAACATAAAAGACTTAGATCAATCCGAAGGCGCTAAGTTAATGAAAACCTCACGTAGCACTTTTCAAAGAATTTTATCTTCAGCCTACAAAAAAATCACCAAAGCTTTGGTAGAAGGAAAGGCGATTAAAATAGTTAAATAAATAAATTTTAGATATTAAAAATATATAGCTTAAGTGATAAAATAAATAAAGAATAAGACCCCTAGGTTTAGGGGTCTTTTGTAAATTTAGATGCTGAGCATTGCGGCGATATAATACATCACCCTATAAGCCTGTAGTACGGAAGGAGCGTACAGTTAATTATACACTGAATAACATCAGTTACTATGATTACTATGATTATAGCTCTTAGCAATGCCCAGCACCGTTTGCTCAGTAATGCGAGATTAGTCGCGTCTTTCTGGCAAACTTTATTTAAAGAAACCTCCTTAATTGATGTGTTTATTATAACAACTCATTAAAAAAAGTCAATATAGTTATCCACATGGTTGTAAAACAAAGAAAAAGTTAGTATAATTATAAAATGGGGTCTGACCCCATTTTCCGTGCTTCGCAAATCGGCTTCCGACGCAGGTATTAGAGCGATTTTTCAAATTTAGTATATTTTGCTGTAATTAAATTACAATAACTAAAGATTTTAAAATATTTTTGATTTTTGATTTTTAAATTTTACATTTTTATGATTGATACTCATGCCCATTTAAATTTTCAAGCTTTTAAAAAAGATTATGCTCAGGTAATTGAGCGTAATTTTAATAATGGTTTAAAAGCAGTCATAAATATCGGCTCAAATTTAGAGACCAGTAAAAAGGCGGTTGAAATAAGCCAAGAGTTTGAAAATTGTTTTTCTGCTATTGGGCTTCATCCGATTCATGTTAAAGATGAGTATTTTAATAAAAAAAAGTTTTCTTTATTAATCAAAGAAAATAAAAATAAGGTTAAGGCAATAGGGGAAACGGGTTTGGATTTTTATCATAATCAAGATAGTAAAGAATTGCAAAAAAAAATATTTTGCCAACATATTGAATTAGCTCAGGAATATAATTTACCAATTGTTCTTCATTGCCGGGGGAGTAAGGAAGAACCAAATAATGCTTATTTAGAATTATTGGAGATAATTAAAAATTTAAAACAAATTCCCCAAGGAGTAATCCATTGTTTTTCTGCTGACTGGCCCATTGCTCAAGAGTTTTTAAATCTTGGTTTTTATATTGGTTTTACAGGTCCGATTACTTTTAAAAATGCTACCCTAGAGCTTTTGCAAGTAGTGGAAAAAAGTCCTTTAGACAGGATTTTACTGGAAACAGATTGTCCGTTTTTATCTCCAGAACCCTATCGCGGGCAAAGAAATGAGCCTGTTTATGTCCGTTTTATAGCTCAAAAAATTTCTGAGATAAAAAATATTTCTTTTGATCAAGTAGTTGATCAGACTACTAAAAACGCCAAAAAATTATTTAGAATATAACAACCCTCCTCGCTTCGCTCGTCAGAACGTTGTTGCTCGCTTTGCTCGCAATAAGAACCCTTTATTATGCTCGCAGGACCTTGAAATTAAATATTTATTGTATAAAAATTAAGGTAATTTAATTATAATAAATTTTTTAGAAAACAACCCTTTGTCAGGCTCTTTTTTTTATGTTAAAATATGCATATGCCCACCCAAGTTTTTTAAGACAGGGGGGACAGGAATTATATCAAAAAGTCGTTTAAACATTATCTAAATAAAAAAATTTAGGCGGGTATGTCAGAAAAAGAATTAGGTAATAAAATTTTAAAAGGGCTTAACTCTGAACAAGAAAAGGCGGTTGTTCACGGCCAAGGCCCTTTACTGATTATTGCCGGCGCCGGCACTGGCAAAACAACAGTTATTACCAAGCGAGTGGCTTGGTTGATTTTAAATAATCTGGTCAAAACAGACCAGGTTTTAGCTTTGACATTTACTGATAAAGCGGCTCAAGAAATGGAAGAAAGAATAGATAAATTACTTCCTTATGGTTATGTTGATTTATGGATTTCTACTTTTCATTCATTTTGTGAAAGAATTTTACAACAGCATGCTTTGGATATTGGTTTGCCTATTAATTTTAAATTATTGAACCAGGCTCAGCAGTGTTTTTTGGTTCAGGATAATTTTGACAAATTTGATTTGGATTATTACCGGCCTTTAGGTAATCCAACCAAGTTTATTCAAAGTCTGGTTAAGCATTTTTCGCGGGCCAAAGACGAGTTAATCAGCCCGGAACAATATTTAGACTATGTGGAGAATTTAAAACTAGACAAAGATACCAGTATGTCAGGTGAAATGCTTGATCAGGAAACCAGCCGTTTAAAAGAAGTTGCCAACGCTTATCATACTTACCAGCAATTGCTTTTGGAAAACAATGCTTTGGATTTTGGTGATTTAATAAATTATACGTTAAGGCTTTTTGAAAAAAGGCCGCAGATTTTACAAAAATACCAAGAGCAGTTCAAATATATTTTAGTTGATGAGTTTCAAGATACTAATTGGGCTCAGTATAAATTATTGCAGATGCTGGCTCAGCCAAAGAATAATTTAACGGTGGTTTCAGACGATGATCAAGCTGTGTATCGTTGGCGCGGCGCTTCTTATAACAATGTGTTGCAGTTTAAAAAAGATTATCCCAAAACAGAGCAGGTGGTTTTAATTAAAAATTATCGTTCTCAGCAAAAGATTTTAGATTTAGCTTATAATTTTATTCAATTAAACAATCCAGAAAGATTAGAGGCTCAGGATAAAGATATTGTTAAAAAATTAAAAGCAGAGATAAAAGAAAAAGGGGAGATTATTCATTTGCATTTAGAAACTCAGGAAGATGAAGCTAAAACAGTTGTTAAAAAGATTATTGAACTTAAGCAAAAAGATAAAGAAGCGAGTTGGAATGATTTTGCCATTTTAGTCAGAGCAAATCATCAGGCAGAGCTTTTTATTCAAGCCTTAAGTTTAGCTAATATTTCTCATCAGTTTTTAGCCCGTTTTGGTTTGTTCTCAAAACCAGTGATTTTAGATATTTTAGCTTATCTTAAACTTCTTGATAATTACCATGAAAGTACAGCTATTTATCGGGTTTTAAATTCACCTATTTTTAATAAAAAAATTGGTAGTAATGAGGTGGCTCATTTAATAAATTATGCTAATAAAAAGTCATGGTCTATTTATGAAGCCATGCAAAAGGCGACTAGTATTTTTCAGCTATCCAAGTCGACAATTGCTCAATTAAACCTATTTTTATCTTGGATTGATAAACACACTGAATTTGCTAAAACAGAAAATATTAGTAAGGTGGTTTATGCTTTTTTACAAGATACTGGTTATTTGAAAATTATTTCTAATCAAGAAGACAATGAAAGTGTTTTTTGGGTAAATCAGTTTTTTAAAAAAATAGAGAACTTTGAGGCAATTAATTTTGATAAATCAGTAGGAGCTTTTATTCGTTTAATTGATTTAATGATTAGCACCGGTGATACAGGTAGTATTGATGCAGATTTAGAACAAGGACCAGAATCAGTTAAAGTCAGTACTATTCATAGCGCCAAAGGATTGGAATTTAAATATGTTTTTATTGTTAATTTAGTTGATAAAAGATTTCCCAGTATTGACCGCAAAGAACCAATTGAATTACCCTTGGGCTTAATTAAGGAAATTATTCCACAAGGGGACGTGCATTTACAAGAAGAAAGAAGGCTTTTTTATGTTGCTTTAACGCGAGCTAAACACAGTCTTTACCTTACTTCAGCCGATGATTATGGGGGAAAGACCAAAAAGAAATTATCTCGGTTTTTATACGAACTTAGTTTGGAGGAAAAAGAAAAACCAGTTAAACTTAAAGATAAAATAGATGTTTTAATTAAGCCTTTAGTTAAACAAGAAAAAAAAGAAAAGACAGATATCGCTCTGCCATCAAAGTTTAGTTTTTCTCAGTTTATGGCTTTTAATACTTGTCCTTTACAATACAAGTTTGGTTTTATTTTAAAAATCCCTCGTCAGGGCCGTTATGTTTTTAGTTTTGGTAGAAGTTTGCATAATACTCTTTATCAATTTTGTCAAAGATGGCAAGGTCAGAAAGATGCGGTCCAAAAGGATTTATTTGGCGAGAAAAAATCTCAATCAAAAGAACAACTTTCTTTTAATGACTTGATAAATATTTATGAGCAATCATGGGTTGAGGATTGGTATGAAAGCAAAGACCATCAGGAAAAGTACAAGGAAAAAGGCAAACAAGCTTTGAAAATGTTTTATAATGATTTTATTCAGATTAAGCCGAAAATGAAATATTTGGAAAAACAATTTAATTTTAAAATAGGCCTGCCTGCGCAGGCAGGTAAGTATATAATTAGGGGTGTGATTGACCGAGTTGATGAAACAGATCAGGGTTATGAAATTATTGATTATAAAACAGGACAGGGTAAAGGAACACTTAGTCTAGAAAAAAGGCAGCAATTATATCTTTATCAATTAGCAGCCCAGCGTTTACCTCAGGCATTTGATAAACCAGTTCATCAATTAACCTTTTATTATTTAGAAACAGGAGAGAGAATCTCTTTTTTAGGTAAAGATGATGATTTAAAAAAGGTAGAAGAAAAAGCAATTCAAACAATTGAGCAGATAAAAAAAGGTGATTTTCCGCCTCAGCCTAGCCGCATGTGTAAGTTTTGCGATTTTTACAATATTTGCCAGTACCGGCAAACATAATGCTAATTTGCGAATTATATGCGAATACTGCGAATTGCTAATATTTTTAAGGGGTGCTATAATTAAATTACCTTAATTTTTATACAATAGAGTTTAATTTCAAGGTTCTGCGAACGAAGTGAGCGGGTTCTTATAATTAAAATACTTTAATATCTATAAAATAGTTTTTAATTTCAAGCTTTGCTTATAATTAAATTACCTTAATTTTTATACAATAGAGTTTAATTTCAAGGTTCTGCGAACGAAGTGAGCGGGTTCTTATAATTAAAATACTTTA
>JAHIMV010000097.1 GCA_018896315.1 Patescibacteria group bacterium
AGATTTTCTAAAAAAGATTGGCTCGAACCGTATTTTGCGCGAACGCGAAGTGTATATAAATCCTGAAAATGAATGGAAAATACTCTGGAATTTGCCTGCTGAGGCGCGAAGCGCCGAAGCGATTTCTGGTCAACCTACAATGTGGCTCCGGAGGGCGGATCCCTCGATAAAAACTCGGGATTTTCATGACCACCAAAATCTATTCGCCAATCTTATGGCCTTTACTTAATTTTTTCAATAATTCTATATCGCCCCTAATTAATGATTTCTTTTTTGCTATACTCCATTTTTTAATTTCTATTTCCCTTTTCTCGGCTTGTCTTCTTGATTCATATTTTTCAAAATATACAAGTTTAATATCAGAAAATTTTTTAGTATATGGAGATTGTTTCTTCTTATGTTGTTCTACTCTTTTCCTAAGATTATTAGTAATTCCAACATAAAAAATTTTCTGATCACAAAAAAGAATATATGTATACCAAAACATTATAAAACATCTATAAAATTAAAGGCCATGAGATTGTCGAATGGCTCCGGAGGGCGGATTCGAACCGCCGACACACTGGTTAACAGCCCCCGCCAGAGGCGGGTCCGCCTTTGGCGGAAGTTGCTCTGCCGATAAAAGTCTTAACTCCGCGGGTGAGACTCGAACTCACAACATACTGCTTAACAGGCAGTCGCTCTACCTTTGAGCTACCGCGGAGTTAAAACTTTTATCATCTTATTATTTTATATTATTTTTATCTAACCATTTCCTTCCCTGTCCACTTTTCAAAAATTTTTCTCGTTTTTGTGCGTCTCTTTTACTATCAAATGGTTCTGTATGTAATAAGACAAAAGGTTTATTTTCCCGCGCCCACTTATTACATCCACGATTATGTTCACCTAATCTAACTCTCGAATCCTTAGAAGTAAAACCTATATACCTTTTGGAATTCTTTAAGCTCTTTAACACGTATATTGAATACATTTTGAATTGATATTGTGTTTAACAGCCTCCGCCAGAGGCGGATCAGCCTTTGGCTGAAGTTGCTCAAGATTAAATTATCTTAACATAAAAATTCTGTAAAACAAAATTTAATAATAGTCTTTTATTTTTTTAATACCTTTTAATTGCCTGATTCTTTCTAGGGCTCTAGCTTCAATTTGACGAATTCTCTCTCTGGTAACATTAAAAACCTGACCAACCTCTTCTAAAGTGTGGGCTACGCCATCTACTAAGCCAAAACGAATTTCTAAAATTCTCTGCTCTCTTGGAGTAAGATCAACAATAATTTCCTTAATGTATTTTTTTAAAAGCATTAAAGCCGCTGCTCTGTCTGGGGCGATTGTTTTAACATCTTCTATAAAATCACGCAATTCTGTGTCTTTATCATCGTCATCACCAACTGTGGTTTCTAAAGATATTGTATCTTGAGAAATTTTCATTAAATATCTTGCATCGTCAACCGATGTTTCCATTTCTCCAGCAATCTCCTCAGGGGTGGGTTGACGTCCTAATTGTTGTAATAACCAACGCTCTGCATGATGAAATTTGCCTAAAATTTCAACTACATGAACAGGAATTCTAATAGTTCGTGATTGATCTGCTAAAGCCCTGATAATAGCTTGTCTAACCCACCAAGTAGCATAAGTAGAAAATTTATAACCCTTTTTCCAGTCATATTTTTCTACTGCCCTAAAAAGACCAACATTACCTTCTTGAATTAAATCTAAAAAAGTTAATCCATAACCAGCAAACTTTTTTGCAATGCTGACTACTAAGCGGAGATTGGCTTCAATTAACTTTTTAGCCGCTCTATTATCTCCACTGTCTTTTCCTTTAGCTAAAATTACCTCTTCTTTTGAGTTAATTAAAGGAACACGACCAATCTCTTTTAAATACATTTGAACTGAATCAGCGGAAAGTTGGGTTAAGTCAAAAAACAATTGACTTCCCTTTTCTTCTTTTGGCTTTTCTAAAAGGCCTTGTTTTGATTCCTCAACCCTGATTCCTGCTTTTTCTAAATTATCTAGAAATTCCTCATATTGAGGTAAATATTTTTCTAGCCTAGTAAAGGTATAAAAAAGCTCATTCTCTGTAACAAAACCTCTCTGTCTTCCTTTGGCCATTAAATCCTGGCTTTCTTTTTCCGGCCATTTTATTGACAAGGCCGTTTTAACTGGCGCCTTTTGTTTTGGTTTTACCATAACTTTAATTTTAGGTTTTTTCTTTTGAGGCATAGTAAAAATTATTGGCAACTTACTATCTCTCTAGACAGTTTGACTATTTTTAAACTTAATTCTTGTATCTTTTTTTTATCCCCTTTTTCTTCTTCTTGTTTTAATTCTTGAACAAAATTTTCCATTTTCTTAGTCAAAAATCTCTTTTTTAAAAGAGAAAAAAAACAATTTAATTCCTTATCGATTTCTTTGTCTTCATATTCAGCAAATTCTTTTTCTGCTAAAAAAAGTAAAAAATCTAAATAACTAAGAATCTGTTTATCTTTAACCTCTTTTTTAATCTTTTTAAAATCAATCTTCTTGTTTTTAATATAACAATCTTTAATAGCTCTGAGAACATCTTGAGGGCGAGGCATCATAAACATATCCAAAACTACTTTTTTTATAAATTCCTCTCCTTTTTCTGGATATTTTAAAACTAGGGCTAAAAATTTTTCCGAAGCCTGCTCTTCTACCGGAACCCTTTCTTTTCCGCCGAAGGCGGACCCGCCTCTGGCGGGAATTCCTTGAACTGATTTGTAGAGATAGGGTTGTTTAACCCTTGTTAAGGCATCACGTAAAGATATTTCAGAAACATTTAATTTATCACCTAATTTTCTTAGCCAAAGATCTTTTTCAACTGGGTCACCTAATTTAATAATAATAGGTAAAAGGTCTTTGCTAATTTGTTTTTTATGCTCAATTTTACTTAAATCTTTATCTTTAAAAGCTAAAGAAAAATAATATTCCATAATTTCCTGAGGCTCTTCCAGCGCTTTTTTCCATGCTTTTAAATCATGGCGAATAAATTCATCTGGATCTTTTCCTTGTTCTAGCTTTAATACTTTAACATTTAAGCCTTGCTGAAGTAATAAATCAATACTTCGTTGAGTAGCTGCTTGACCAGCTAAATCAATATCAAAGGCAAGGATAATATTTTCTGTATATCTTTGCAAAATTTTAATTTGGTCCTGTGTTAAAGCTGTCCCTGAAGTGCAAACTACGTTTTCAAAACCAGCTTGATGACAAGCTAAAACATCCATATTTCCTTCAACTAAAATTATTTGGTCTTGCTTTCTTGCTTCAATTTTAGCTTTATTTAAACCATACAAAACCCTGCTCTTACTATAAATCAAAGTCTCTGGCGTATTAATATATTTAGCTATTTTATCTTCATCTTTAGCTCCGGGCAAAATCCGACTAGTAAAACCAATTACTTGATCATGTAAGTCAGCAATAGGAAAGATAATGCGATTGCGAAAACGGTCATAGTAGTTTGATTGTTGATTGTTGATTGTTGATTGTCTCTTTATTACTAGCCCAGCCGCCTCCATGTCTTTTTCTATATAACCTCTTTTTAATAAAAACTTTAAAAGAGTGTCCCATTTATCAGGGGCATAACCCAATTGAAAATCATTAATTGTTTTTTTATCCAGTCCTCTTTGTTTTAAATATTTTCTGGCTGATTCAGCTAAAGGAGATTCCCAATAAACTTTGTTATAAAATTCAGCTGCCCATCGGGTTAAATCAAGCAATCGTGTTTTTTGGCTAACTGCTTGGCGGTCATATCTTTGAATCTCTACCCCTGCTTTTTGAGCTAAAATTCGTAAAGCTTCTGGAAAATCAATTCCTTCTATCTCCATTAAAAAACCAAATAAATCTGATCCTTTAGAACATCCGAAACAGTGCCAAATTTGCTTTTCCGGGGAAACAAAAAATGACGGAGTTTTCTCTTGATGAAAAGGACAAATGCCCCGAAAACTTGTTCCAGAACGTTTTAATTGAACGTATTCTGAAACAAAATCAACAATATCTATTTTTGATTTTATTTCTTCAACATTATCCATATAAATTTAGTCTTTCAAAGATTTTAAAATTTCTCCCAATTTTTCAATTTCTTGGCCATACAATGCCCAATCACCTTTTTGTTGAGCTTTTAAAGCATTGTCGTAGTATTCTTTTGCTTGTTGAATTAAATTTTTGTCGCTAGTAATTGCTTTTAATTCTTTTAAAGGCGTATCTGAAGTTGTTTTGATTTGGCCGCTAAATATTCTTTCTAAGGCTAAATCTAAGGTTTCTTCCATGGAAATCTTGTTTTCATAAGCAACAATCACTCTTTTCAATTCTGGAATTCTTCCTCCTTCGGCTTTTAAATATATTGGCTGGACATAAAGTAAAGATTTTTCAATAGGAATGACTAATAAATTTCCTTTAATTACTTGTGAACCGCGTTGATCCCATAAGGTTAATTGTTGAGAAATTTCAGTATCTTGATTAATACGATTAGTAATTTGCTCCGGACCAAAGATTAATTTTTGCTTGGGAAAACGATAAACAACTAATTTTCCATAATGCTCTCCATCATTACGAGCCACCATCCAAGCTGATAAATTATCTTTTCCCCGAGGAGTAAAAGGTATCATAATAATAAACTCTTCCTTGTCTTCTTCTG
>JAHIMV010000008.1 GCA_018896315.1 Patescibacteria group bacterium
CTAACCCTACCCTGCTCAACGTCTATTTTGGCCTGTGAGTCAGATGTTGAAAAAGTTATGGTTGGATTAACCGAAGAGTCATTAGAAAATAAATCATCTATTTGTTTATTTAATGCATCATCTGCCTTAAAATAAGCATCATTAAGAATATCTTCAACCCCATTATAAAGATTTAATAAGTCAATATCTGCTTTATTTTCCACATTTTCTAAATTAGTCTGAGCATCAATCAATGTTTTTTCTGCATTAGAAACTTTTGTTTCTACTACTTGAATCTCTTCTAACTTAGCCCCTGCTTTTAATTCGTCTAATTTTGCTTTCTCCGCGTCTAAACCTGCTTCATATTGTTTTAATCCCGCCTGAGCACTTTCTAATGCTGCCCGATCTTGTGCTAATTGAGCAGTTAGATCATTGTTGTCTAATTCTATTAAAATTTGTCCAATAACTACTTGCTCACCAATATCAACACTAACCTTGGCTACTCTACCACTTTTTTCAAATGCCAAATCAACACTCATTGCCGGTTCTACCCGACCAATAACACTAACCTCTTGAATTAAATCTCCCCTTTCCACAGAAATAATATTATACTCTTGTTCTTTTTCTTTAGTAAAAAAATAAATTAAAAAAACAATGATAATTATAATTAAAACAAGAAAAAAGTATTTCTTTTTTATTTTCATATTAAATTTATAGCTTCTTTGATTAACTTTCTATTTTTTATATTATAATCAAAAAAAACAAACTAGTCAATATAGTCTTTACAGACATCTAAAATTAATCTAAAATTAAATTTAAAGCGGGTATTGTATAATGGCTATTATGCGACCCTTCCAAGGTCGAGACGGGGGTTCGACTCCCCCTACCCGCTCCATATAAAAAGGGTCTACTGTTTAGTAGACTCTAAAGTTTTTATGGCCTCAGAACAATCTTGTTTTAATTGTTTTTGTAAACTAATAAAATCTGAAAAATTTTTTGGCTCTCGTATAAAACCAGCTAATCGGAAAAAAACCGTTTCTCCATAAATTTCTCTATTAAAATCAAAAACAAAAATTTCTATAATATTCTTTTTTTCTTTCAAAATTAACCTTGGACCATAATAAAGTACACCTTGATATGTTTTATTATTTATCTTTAAAAAACAAGCATAAACTCCTTCCCTCTGACCTAAAAGAACTTTAGGATTATTAAAATTTAAAGTAGGGGATTTAATTTTTTTTGCAAATCCTCTACCTCTTATAACTTCACCAGATAACCAAGTGTTGTCTGATTTTTGATTTACAAATAAATTTTTTACTTTATTTTTCAAAATTTGAAACATTAGATTTTAAATAACCCCTGCAATCAACAACCCGAGAAACAGCTAAAACATACGCCGCCATTCTTAGGTTAATATTTCTTTTTTTACTTATTTTCCAAACTTGATTAAAGGATTGTGTAATTTTCTCTTTTAATTTTTCTTCCACTTTTTGTTCTGTCCATTGCTCTTGGTTCTTATTTTGATACCACTCAAAATAAGATACAGTTACCCCCCCGCTATTGGCTAAAATATCCGGAACAACAATAATATTATTTTTTTCTAAAATTTTCTCAGCTTTTGGCGTAACTGGTCCATTAGCCATTTCAATAATTACTTTGGCTTTAATTTTAAAAGCATTATTTTTATTAATCACCCCTTCTAAAGCAGCTGGGGCAAGTATTTCTGTTGGCTGTAATAAAATTTTATCTGCCTCTATATTTTTAGATTGGGGAAAATTTTTAACTGAACCTGTTTGATTTTTATATTCCAAGACTTGATCTGGGTTCACTCCTTCAGAGTTTAAAATAGCGCCCTGAGAATCACTTATCCCTATTATTTTATACCCGTTCTCAAAAGCAATTTTTGCAAACCAATAACCAACATTTCCAAAACCTTGAACAATTATAGTTTTTTTCTTTAAATTTATATTTTTATTAAGCTCGTCTAGAACAAAAAACCCTCCTTGGCCAGTCGCTTTTATTCTTCCCTGTGAACCACCCAACCCTAAAGGTTTGCCAGTTAAAACCGCTTTTGTTAAACCATGTTTTAAAGCTTCATCTAACATCCAACCAATAACTTGAGGGCTAACTCCTACATCAGGCGCTGGAACGTCTTTATTTTCTCCTATATAAGGGGACAAATATTCAATATATTTTCTGGATAATCGTTCTAGCTCTACGTCTGATAATTTTTTTGGATTTACTTTTATCCCTCCTTTTCCGCCCCCAAAAGGAACATCTACTAAAGCGCATTTCCATGTCATCCACATAGATAAGGCCTTAACCTCGTTTTTATTGACTTGAGGATGAAAACGAATTCCTCCTTTATATGGTCCGCGCCTGTTATTATGTTGGGAACGAAAACCTAAAAACTTTTTTGTCCGGCCGTTGTCTAATTTTATTGGCAAAGAAAAACAAAGTACTCTATCTGGTTGAGATAAACTTTTTAAAACATTTTTGTCTAAATCAATTATTTTAGCAACTTGTTTTAATTGTTTTTTTGCCGAAGACCACGGATTATTCATCCTAATTAATTATTAATAATATATATTTTAAAGACATACTTAAACTAAACCAAAAAGTTTAATCACAAAAAAGACATAAAGTAATAAATACATTGCTCCTTCCCAAGCATGAATTCTTTGCGAAATAACTGAAATAATAAAAAGAAAAGTTACCAAACCTAAAGCGGGTAAACCAAGAATAAATGTTTGCTGGTCTAAAACCAAAGTATTAAAAAGACCAGGAATGCCAATAACTAAAAGAATATTAAAAATATTAGAACCAAAAATATTACCTAAAGCTAATTCTGGTTTCCCTTTTAAAGCCGCTTTTGCAGAAACAACTAATTCTGGTAAAGAAGTTCCTAAAGCCACAGCAGTAATTGAAATTACCCCAGCGGCAATGTTTAAAAGAAAAGAAAGCTTGATAATAGAATCAATTAAATATTTTGCTCCAAAGAATAAACCCAAACCACCTAAAATAAGAAATAAAATATCTTTACTTTTTATTTTTATTTTTTCTGAACTCTTTTTAAAGGGAAAAGAAAGAATATATTTTCTTCTTTCTGCCCGGCTGGGTAAAAATTTTTTGTCTTCACTTTCTTTTTTATCTTCCCGATATATTAACGTATAAGCAAGATAAATAAAATAACCAATAATAAGAATTAAAGATTCAATTAAAACAACTTTCTTGTCTGCTAATACTCCTAAGACTAAAACAGTAGCAATAGCTAATAAAGGAGCGTCTAAATCAATCAAACTTTTAGAAGCAGTTAGTTTTTCCGCTAAAATAGCGGAAATACCAATCACTAAAAGAATGTTTGCGATATTAGAACCCACTGCATTGGCTACCACTATTTCTGTTACCCCTCTGAAGCTGGCTACTAAAGAAGAAAACAATTCAGGAAGAGATGTTCCCATAGCCACAATTGTCACCCCTACAATAAAAGGAGAAAGACCTAAGGCTAAGCCAATTTTTTCCGCGCTCTCTAAAAACCAGTCTGCTCCTTTTGCTAAAACAGCCAGGGAAATGATAAAGATAAAAATCCAAAACAACATAATTTCTAAAACGTCTTAATAAATTATAGTTTATAATAACATAATTTAAAAATTTTTCAAAGGCGATCTTGCCAAAATATATTTTATTTGTTAATATTTTCTTAGGATTTTATATGCCGAGGTAGCCCTCCTGCGCCAAGGCTTCGGATGGACAATGGCCTTTCTAAATAAACTACATATATAATAATTTCGCGCATACGAAGCTATACTTCGCTATTCCATAGCTACGTAGTAGCGTCGGATAGCTTTAGCGAAGTAGTGCCGAGGTAGCTCAGTGGTAGAGCAAATGGCTGGTTTTCGGCCCCTTTAATGGTAACATTAAAGTGCAAACCAGGTGAAATCGGGGAAACCTCTAAAAAAGGCAATCCCGAGCCAAGCCCTTTTTAAGGGAAGGTGTAGAGACTATCCTTTAAAGGAGTACTCCAATATTAATTATTTGGGGGAAGCGCCTGGGGTCCCAATAATTATGGGACCATGATATAGTCCGAACCTTTGGGAAACCAAAGTAAAATTAAGGAAAACCATTGTGTCGGCAGTCCGATTCTGCCCCTCGGCACCTGTTGATAACTATTATTGACATAAATAGAACTCCAGATTATAATTAATATATACTTATGTATCTGGAGTTCTTATTTTAATAAATTATTTTTATGCGCAATGATAAACAAAAAGCAATTCGACTAAGAAAATTAGGTAAAAGCTATAATGAGATTACGAAAATACTGGGGGTTCCCAAGAGTACTTTATCTACGTGGCTTAAAGAAATTAAAATACCTTTAAAAGTTAAACAGAAAATTCTATATAACGCTCGAAAAAGTTGGGCCAAGAGCATTACAGATTATAATAAAAAAAGAGCAATTCTGATTAAAGAAAAATGGGAAAAATTTGAGGGTGAAACCAGTAAGGAAATCAGTAAAATATCAATAAAAGAGCTTAAATTGATTGGCACAGCTCTTTATTGGGCAGAAGGTTATAAAAAAACAAGATGGTATGTAATGTTTTGTAATTCTGATCCAGATATGGTTTATTTATTTATGAAATTTTTCCGAGAAGTATGTCTAGTACCAGAAAAAAAACTAAAACCACAAGTACAAACTCATGCTAATATCTCTGAAAATGTAGCTAAGCAATATTGGTCACAAATTAGTAATTTACCGATAAAACAATTCAGAAAAACATTAAAACAGATTAGTAAAGGTAGTAAAAATATACGAGCAAAAAATACTTTACCATATGGCGTTTTTAGAATTTATGTTTATGACGTAGAATTAGTCCACAAAATAAAAGGCTGGATTAAAGGACTTATAATACAATCTAACGGTTAAATTCTCTATTATATTTCTTAAAACTCGTTTCAAGATCAAATTATAAAAACTCGCTTTAAAGCGGATTTTTTTATGGTGGGCACTGAGGGATTCGAACCCCCGACCTGCTGGATGTAAACCAGACGCGCTACCACTGCGCCAAGTGCCCCTTTACTTGGAAACTAAGTTTCCAAAATCTATTTTCCTTGCAAAAAGTCAAATATTTTGATATTTTAATAGTGAGATTTTAATACAAATCTCATATCGCTATTTTATCAGAATAATATTTTAATACAAGTATGTTACCTTTATTAATTATTAAAAATTTAGCTCTAGTTTTAGGATTAGGAATTTTAATTATCCTGTTGTTAGGTTTATTGGTCGGAACAATAAACAGCTGGTTTTTAGTAAAACAAAGAAAATTATCATTATTACCAATTAAAAATAATGATAGAATAATGATTATTGCTCCTCATCCCGACGATGAAATTTTAGCTACAGGCGGACTTCTTACTCATTTTTTTAAAAATGCAATTCCAGTAAAAATTATTTATTTGACCTGTGGCGACAGCAATCCTTCATTGTTTTGGCGGGATAAAAAATTAAAATTCTCTCCGGATAAATTTATTCAAACAGGAATAGAGAGGAAACAAGAAGCAGAAACAGCTATAAAAATTTTAGGAGGAGATAAAAAAGACCTACTTTTTTTAGGTTATCCTGACAATCGTCTTTGGCAAATGTGGTTAAAACCAAAAACTAATGTCGTTAGTTCAACAACATTATTAAATCATTCCCCTTATAATTTCACTTTTAAAAAACATAGATATTATAAAGGAGATAATATAATAAGCGACCTAAATGAATCAATTAAAAAATTTAAACCTACAATAATATTCTCCCCGCACTTAAGAGAAACTAACCTTGACCACCGAGCTAGCGGTTTATTTATAAAAAATTTAGTTAAAAAAATAAACTGGTCAGGCAAACTCTATTATTATCTGATTCATTATAAATGGATGCGCTTATTTCGAATTTATCCTCCTAAAAATTTATTTAAAAACAGAGAAAAAATTCTTTACCCTCCTTGTTCGCTGTGGGAAAAGGATAAATGGTTCAGCTTTTGGCTGCAACCTGACCAATTAAAAACAAAAAAAACGGCTTTACAAAAATATAAAAGCCAGAGAATAGTACCAACTTTAAATTGGCTCTTTAGATCTTTTTCAACCCAAAATGAAATTTTTCAGCTTGTTAATCACCCTTATCGTTCCTCAAGGAGAAAATCTTTCACCCGCTTATAGCTAATTTTAAGGTAACAAGCCAGGCTATGTAAAAATTCCGACTTAACTTTTTCACTATAAGTATAGCTTTTAACAGAAATAGTTTGTTGAAAAACTTGCCAGACTTCTCGAGTATAAGACATTAACCAATCCTTTTGCTTCCTTGGCTTTATAAGGTGGTACTTACGATAAAAAATAAGAGGAACAACAATCACCCTTTTTTTCTTAAACTTTTCATTGAGAAAAACTTCTAACCCGTAATTAGTTTTCTCAATTTTTTTTATCAAAGGAATAAGACATTCTTTTTGAAAACAACGCTGACCAGAAAATCGCCAAAGCGTATAATGAGAAAGACTTTTAGAAGCAACAAAAGCACCAATGGTCATATCGGCCCGATTTTCTATAATCGGTTGAAAAAGAGAATAAAGATGATGAGGTTCAAGATTAATAAGATCAGCATCAAGAAACATAACATGAGAATTACAAGCTGCTTTAATTCCTTGAACAACAGCATAACCCTTGCCATGATTTCTGTCTAAATTAATAATCTTTATTTTCTTATTAAACGGCTTTAATTTAGCCAAAGTATTATCTTTAGAGCCGTCATTAATAACAATAATTTCATTAATCTCTGGTGTTTTTAAACAAGTTTCTATTACATTTGCAATAGTCCTACTTTCGTTATAAGCGGGAATAATACAGGTAACGGCATTAACATTTTCAATCATATGTATAATTATTAAATAATTTTATTCTGAAAATCTTTGTAATAATTTTTTACAATACTCATAATCGGCGAATTCACCGCTAGCTTGAGTTAAAATATCAGAACATCTTTGTTTTTCTTGATTTAATGTTTCTATCTGCTCAATCATTCCGTCTGCCTTTTGAACTTTTTTCCCCACGCTTTGACAATAAAACCAAAATGCCAATCCTTCAATAATAACAATCAAAAACAAAATATAAATCAACTTATTTTTCCATTGTCCAGGCTTTTTCCTAGCCTCTTTTTCTTGTTCTTGCTCTAGCTCTTCCATAAAATATTTATTTAAATATTTCCTCTTTTTTCTTTATACTCTTCAAATTTAGTCAAAATTAAATCATAACGGTCAAAATAAGATTTAACCCTTTCATGATTAATATCTGGAAATCTACTCGCCATTTCATTAATCTTTTTTTCATAAACAGTAATTAACTCTTCTTTACTGTTAATCTCGCCTGAAATAATTTTATCATGTACTTCCTTAAGTAAATCGGCCAATTCTTCTAAATTCTTTTCAAAAATATTATTCAATTCTTCATATTGTTTTTCTTCAAAAACCATAAATTTATTAATAATTTATTAAATTATTTATACCTATTAAAATAATACAGTATCCTTTAAAAAATGAAAGTCCCAACACTTAATGCATCGGGACTTTTATTGATAGAATAGATGAATTACTGAATTTTTTCTAACTCTTTTTTCCAGTGTCTGATAGACGCCTCATACGAGCTTATCTCGTTCTCTTTGACTGACTTTTTAATCTCAATCAACTTGTCGGCAATCTCTCTGTAAATAATCAAATTTGCCTTACTAGTTTCTTTTATATCCACGTCATCAGTCAGAGCTTTGATCGCCCTTTTAAACGGTCTCAAAATCCAGATTTTTCTTACATTTTTAGCAACCATTATTAGACAAGTATTCAAATAATCAGCCGCAATCACATGTGGTTCATCATATCCATAATCTTCATATACTTCCGATTTTTCTCCTTTATCTTTTTCAGAAATTTTTTGAAGACAACATCCCATAAGAAAACCAGCTATTGTCCATGCAATAACATAAAGACAAAGCTCCAATGGTTCTCTTCTGTCAATAGACATCAATACAATAAATGTTCCAAAACAAGCTATCATAACAGTGGTAACCGTCACTATTATGTAGGATAGATTAACTATAAAATAGTATATTAGAAATACTACTCCCACTAATACTGAAACCATTATATTATTGGTTACCCAAAACATAAGACCACCTACTGCTAGAAAAAAGAAAATTGAAAAGAACAAATCTCTTGTCGGAAACTTCTTTAGTTCCATCTTTTCCTCCTTTGATTTTAAAATAATTATTTTTATAAATGCTTATCAAGATAATATATAAAAATTTAAATAGTACAATAAATAGTAAATGGTGGTGTTTGCTGGACGAAATCCGAACTTTCTTTGAGCAAAATCCAGAGGATTTTGCGGATTGAATCCCGCCCAGCGTTTCCGCCCGCCTCCGCTTCGCTTCGGCGAGCA